>CAMPKM010000400.1 GCA_946887155.1 uncultured Gemmatimonadota bacterium | reverse complement strand
GTTCGAGGCATCGCACAGTTCATCGTGGGAACGGGTGGGGCAGGGCTTACCGGCATTCGTGTCCCGGTACAACCGAATTCGGCACAACGCATCCAGGGGCACCACGGCGTGCTCAAGCTCACGTTAGGCGCAGAAGAATATCAGCATGCGTTCATCGACACGCAGGGTCGCATCTGGGACCGGGCAGCCGGCAAGTGTCATTGATCGCCGAATCATCTCCGGCCGAGCAGAACGACACCGGAGAAGGGGCAGCCTTCGAGGTAGCGTCGACCCTCTATCGCCATCACCTGTTCGCGGCCCGGCACATGGCCGAGCTGGCGTGCGAGATCGAGCAGGAATTCGCCGGCACGTCGGATCCCGACATCATCCGCAAGCATCGGGCATACGTGATCGGTTCCATCCTCGCGTCGGCGGCATTTCTCGAGTCTTCGATCAACGAGTTGTACCTGGAAGTGCAGGACCACCTCGAAAATGGCGGTCAGGGCCGTCGCGTTCTGGCGGTTCCAGCACACTTCTGGTCCCAGGCAGCGCATCCGCCGATCCTGCACAAGTACCAGCTCGCACTCGTCGTAGCAGACGCCGAGCCATTCGACGAAAGCCGCTCGCCGTTCCGTGACGCCGATGGCCTGGTGGCCTTGCGCGACGCGCTGGTCCATGGCCGGCCCGAGTGGCGGGATGCGCACGGCCGCCGCCAGAACCTGGAGCGACGTCTCCGCGCAAAGTTCCCCCACAATCCCCTGGCTTCCGAAGCCGACGCGGAATTTCTCGACCGGCTCCTCGGCGGCGGATGTGCGAGCTGGGCGGTGAAAGTGGCCGAGAAGTTCAGCAACGACTTCTGCCAGCGGATGGCCATTCCCGCTCGCGGCTTCGCTCCGCGCGAAGGATCGCCCTGAACGCGCGAAGGGCCGCCGCTCGATGAGCGACGGCCCTCCATCTATTGAACTCCTACTGAACGCGCGCCAGCCTGTATTCCGGCGACGTGATCGAACCGCCGAAGGACCCAAGCGGCGACGACTGGAACTGCGTCAGCAGGTGTACGTGATCCTCGTAGACGGCGACTGCGCCCTGGAGCGTCGCGTCCGTCCAGCCACCGCAACGGAGCGCAATGACGTCGATACCAGCGCGTTCGCCGGCGGCGACGTCATACGGTGAGTCTCCAACGAGGACGATATTCTCTCTCGTGCAGTTGCACTGCGAAATAACCGATCCGATGATCTCGGCCATTGCTTCGTCGCGCGGTTCGCCGTCGGCGGAGATGACATCGTCGAGAAGGTCCACGACGCCTGAAGCGCGCACGAGGTCCGGCGCCGTGTCTGCGCTTCCACTCGACAGGGCAATGACCCGCAGCCCGTCGGCTTTCATGCGCTGAAGCAAGCGGCGCGCGCCGACAAAGGGCAGGATTCGCGGCAGGTACCAGGTGCGAAAGATCCGTTCCTGTTGGCGCATGATCTGCTTGCCTTCGGTCGACTCGGCGCGGATGCCGGCGACGATGCGGAGTAACTCATCGGCGGCGACGCCACTCAGGTGTCGAAGCAGGTCGATGGCGACGTCGTGACCGCCATCGTGGAGGGCCACGAGCCAAGCCAGGGTCGACGCCTCTCGCGAGTCGACGAGTGCACCCTCGAGACCGAGGATGACGGCACGGCGCTGGCGCTCCCGGACCCGGCGAGCGAGCGAGGCCTGCGTATTCTGCCCGATGTAACGGAGCTTGGAGCCGGCAAAGCGTTCTCGCTCCACTGGACCCGAAGGCACTTCCCTGGCATCGCGATCGAGAACCGCGGGGCCGTCGATGGTGCCAAGTCCGGTCGGGTGGAAATCGGGCATCAGGTGCATCGACGTTTCCTCTGTGGAGGTCAGCTAATCCGTCGACACAACATGTAAGTCCCATGCCTGCCGCGACATTGCGCCACGGTAACGTCTTTGTACTAGCCTTTGGTAGAGTATGGAACGCCCGGGATTCCGGCGCCTGGCCAGAAAAAATTCACCCGAGACTCTCGTCCCGGGTGAACAGTATGCACAGCAACCGTTTAACGCGGTGTGCCGGCGGAACGCCAACTATCCTCGAACTCGCGGATTTCGCGCTCGGCGGCATCCTTGGTCCGGCCGTAGCGATTCTGGAGGACCCCGAGCAACTGATCGCGCTTGCCTTCGATGCGATCGAGGTCATCGTCCGTAAGTTCGCCCCATTTTTCCTTCAGGCGACCTTTCTGCTGTCGCCAGCTACCCTTGATCTCGTCCCAGTTCATAAAACCTCCTGGATACGGTCGAATGGAGCGATCCGAATGGATCACGGACCGCTCCCTCAACATGGCTGGAATGATGGGCCGAATGCATTCCGCGAGGGTGCGAGTTTTCCCTTGTCCAGCGGAGGTAGGGCGGAATACGAGACGGCGGCTGTGGCGCCAGCCGTGGTCTCCCACTACCACGTTGAGCTGCGCGAGAAGCGCGAACCGCGCGAGCCCTGCTGACAAACCACAGCCGCCGTACCGCGTGAGCGTTTCGAAGCGTCCGCCCACGTGAAAAATCAGTCCGCGGGATCTCCGAACCCGAAGCTGGCCGTATCCCGCTCTACCGCGTCATCGTTTTCGATGAGTTCGTCGTTCGAGTCGGCGTCGGCCGTCTCGAACTCGAGTTCATCTTCCTCGGACTCGCCAATCGGTTGCTGCGCCGCGGACTCCATGGTGTCTTCGTCGATCATCTCGTCGCCCTCAGGCAGACGTTCATCTGGGATCGGCATCGGGTTGGCTCCCTTCGCGATTGGTGCTGCGTTCACGGCATAGCCGCTGGGTGGCGACAGTATTGGATGGCCGAAGCGCTCGCGACATTCCCCGCGCGACTGAATTTTCTACCACCCGCGAGTAAGACACCGCACTGCCTCTTGCCGCGCGAATTGAGGCGTGCATCACGTTTGGACGCGGACCGGTTCGCCAGCTTCTCCACACCAACGGCCGCACCCTTCGTCAGGCGCGGGGTAGTGCTGACCAACGTTGTGCTGAGGAGGAGACCATGGTTCGGCGAACTTATACCGGCGGCGTGGTCGCACTGGCAGCGACCGCCGTCATGGCGATCACGGTAAAGGAGTGGAGCGCGACCATCCGGCCAGTCGATGGTTCGACCGTTTCGGGGACGGCAACTGCCGTACAAGGCACGGGCGACTCGGTCGCGGTGACGATCGAGGTCAAGGGTGGCAGGTCTGGAGAGACGTTGCCCTGGCACTTGCATACCGGTGGATGCGACAAAGCCGGTGCGGTACTGGGTGACGCCAAGCAGTACGTGCCGATGGTGATCGCGGAGGCCCTGACGGGGAAGGAAACCGCCCACGTCGTCGTGCCGCTGGCGGTAGGCACGTCCTATTCGGTGAACGTGCACCGTTCGCCGGCAGACATGAGCGTCATTGCCTGCGGCAACCTGCGTCCCGTAGCGGGCGGCGCATGGGGAGGCGGTCGTTGATGACGGCTACGATCCAGCGTCAGGGGCGCTATACCCTGTTCGAGACGCCTGACCAGAACCGGATCCTGGCGCTCGGGAACGACCTGTGGTTTGCC
>CAMPKM010000399.1 GCA_946887155.1 uncultured Gemmatimonadota bacterium | reverse complement strand
GCGAGGTCGGCCAGGGTCAGGGCCTGGTACGACTCGGCGGGATCGAGCCGGATCCAGCCGCGATGCGGCGGGAAGAGGTGCGCCGTCCGCATGTTGGCGGCGATGGCGTCGTCGCGGCGCCGGCGTTCATGAGCGACGAGATCCCGCTGGTTGGGTCCCGCCGGCGCTACCTGGAGCACTTCGCGGCGGGCCGTGACTTCGATGCCGATGGCGTCGATGCCATCCTGCTGCATGCAGGTGGCGATACTGAGCGTCCGGTCGCTGGATTCCGCCACCTGGATGAGGTGGAGGCAGAATCGGGTCAGGTCCCGCGCCGTCGCGTGATGGTGTACCGTGAGCTCGACGACGCGCGCACGACGGAGCCGTCTGGTGAGCTCCTGCCTGACGAACGGGTTTTCGCCCAGCGGCTGTTCATGCATCAGCAGCGTGTCCGGCGACACCGACAGGCGCGTTTCGTCAGCGCCGTCGATCGTCGAGAGATACGAGCGGCAGGCCTTGACCGCGTCGACACAGACCTGGCTGGTGATCGGGTACGCGTGGATCTGCCTGACGGCTTTGGCGAGCAGCAGCAGGAACGCCTCGACGGCCTCCATCCGGCCGGGCCAGATCGAGAACGGTTCGCTGGCGGATCCAGCGCGCGATCCTGCTTTCGTGAGTGTCAAAGCGTGTGTGTGCGGAGTAGCGGAGGCAACGCGGATTGCCGCACGTCCCATCACCCGTCCGCCGCGCCGAGGCAGATCAGTCGGCGACTGCTTGAATCGGTCTAACTTGCAGGGAAAGAACGATTTGGGCGTCTGGGTGGTCACTCCGGCGTTGAAGTTCGCGATCGCGCGGGACTGTGCGAACAAAGTCCGGACAATGCCGAGGACTCGCCCAGGTCCAAGTCCCGTAATAGCTTGGCGCGCTTACATCCTCTCCCGGGCACCGCAATGCGCCTTCAAACGGCCGTCGTTTCGATTTTTGCAGTTCTCTCATCCCAGGCAACTGCCCAGCAGCCGGCGACGCCGCCAACCCCCATCGTTGTCAGGGCGGCCAGGATGCTGGACGTTGCCAGCGGCCGGGTGCTTCGCGACGCCCGGGTCGTCGTGACCGGTGAGCTGATCACGGCCGTCAATCCCGCGACGCCGCCGGCGGGGGCGCGGGTAATCGATCTCGGGGATGTGACGCTCATGCCGGGATTCATCGACCTGCATACGCACCTTGGCGGCGAAATCGGCGCCAACAGCTTCATCGAGCCGGTGCTCGAGACGAATGTCGACGCGGCCTTCAAGGCGACCCGTCACGCACGGACGACGGTGATGGCCGGTTTCACGACAGTCCGGGACTTCGGCGGCGACGTCACGGTGGCGCTGGCCCGCGCCGTGGAGCGGCACGACGTCACCGGCCCGCGCGTGATCCCATCCCGCAATGCGTTAGGCATCACCGGTGGACACTGCGACGTGACCGGGTTCGCGCCCGGTGTGCTCGAGCTGTCGGCCAAGGATGGCGTGGCCGATGGTCCGTGGGAGGTGGTCGAGGCGGTGCGGTACCAGATCAAGCACGGCGCGCAGGTGATCAAGACCTGTGCGACCGCCGGCGTGTTGTCGCTCGAAGGCCCGGTGGGTGCGCAGCAGTACACCTACGAGGAGCTCAAGGCAATGGTGGACGAAGCGGCGCGCCATGGGATCAAGGTGGCCGCCCACGCACATGGCGTCGAAGGGATCAAGGCAGCGATACGCGCCGGTGTCGCCTCGATCGAGCACGGCTCCGTGCTGGACGATGAAGCGATCGCCCTCATGAAGCAGCACGGCACGTACCTCGTGCCCACGGCGTACCTGCGCGACCGCATCAACCTCGCGGTCCTGCCGCCGCTGGTACGGCGCAAGGGGGAGACGGTGCTCCCGCTCGCGGAGGCCAGCAATCGCAAGGCAATCGCCGCCGGGGTGAAGATCGCTTTCGGCACCGACGCCGGCGTGTACCCGCACGGTGAAAACGCAAAGGAGTTCGCGGTCTACGTGAAACTGGGCATGTCGCCGCTGGCGGCGCTGCAGAGCGCGACGTCGGTGGCGGCTGAGGTGTTAGGCAGGGACGACCGCGGCATCATCGCCCCGGGTCGGCTGGCCGACCTCGTCGCCGTCCCCGGTGATCCGCTCCAGGACATTACCGCGACCGAGCGGGTGCAATGGGTGATGCAGGGCGGCCGGGTGATCAGGGAACTCCGCGCCGGCACCACCATACCTGATTGACGATTGACGATTGACGATCGACGATTTGGGATTGATCTGTGCAAATCGTCAATCGTCAATCGTCAATCGTCGATCGTCAATCGTCACCGTATTCGACGCACCGTGACGCGAATGATGCGGTCCAGGCGCGGGTACGTCTGGTCCATGAACGCATTGCCACCCTCGAGCAGCGGGCCCTGCTTGCCCTGTCTCATCCCGCCGCCCGACTGCTCACCGTAGCCGGCGAACAACGCGTTCACCACGTCCATTCCCTCGATCACGGTGCCTAACACCGTGAACGCTTCGGGATCGCTGCGCGCGTTGTCGGTCTTGTTGATGTAGATCTGCGTGGTCCGCGAATCGGGCCGCGCCGGGAACGCGAGGGCAAATGTGCCCGGCCGGTTGGTCGAGCGCGGCGGATCGTCAGTCAACTCGGCCTTCGACCACACGGCGTTGACAGCCGGATTGCCATGAATCCCGAAGTGCACGATGTCATCCCGCACACGGTGGAAACGCGTGTCGTCGTAGTAGCCGAGCCGTGCCAGGTTGTAGACGCGGTCCGCGCCGATCGGTCCCCAGTCCCGGTGCAACTCCAGGGTGAAGATGCCCTTCGTCGTCTCGAAACGCAGGTACGTCACGGCCGGTGCCGGCACGCTCCACTCCCGGTTCGACGGATTCAGCAGGGGCGAATCCTGGTCGAGCGGTGTGCCTCCCTGCGCGAGAACGAGGGCTGAGGCGACGACGACAGCAAGGAGTCGCATCGAATGATGGGTGGAGGAAGGCGGCGAAGAATCGGCGTGAAGGCCATTCGCAGCACGAGTGACCGCGGCACACTGAAACCAACTCGGATTTCCAGGTATCGAAACCCCATTACGGCAGTGTCGTAGAGATTTTCGTGCCGACTTCGAGCCTGTCCATGTTCCGTTTCCGCCAGCGTTTCGCCGTCGCCGCAGCCTTTGTGCTGCCACTGACGGCCACCGCGCAGCAGCGCAGCCTCGACCTCACGGTCGGTGGCACGGGCATCTCCATCGGCGATTCACGCCGCGTCAACGGACTCCGCATCAACTTCCGTGACAGCCGGCTCGACTACGTCAACGGCATCAACGCGACGATCTGGACGCCATACCGACGCGGACATGGCGACATCACCGGTCTCTCGTTAGGGCTCCCGGCCACGGGCGGTGACGACATCACGGGCCTGCTGGTTGCGGGTTTCGGCGCCGAAATCCGGAACGACTTCAACGGCATCGGCGTTAGTGGACTGGGCTTCGGCATGGGCGGCGACGCTACCGGCATCATGATCGGCGGTCTTGGCGTCGGAGCCGGCGGTTCGGTAACCGGTGTCATCC
>CAMPKM010000398.1 GCA_946887155.1 uncultured Gemmatimonadota bacterium | reverse complement strand
CAGGTGCGACGCGGAGTCCGAGCGTGAAATCTCCGGTGGCATCAGCAGGTCAATCGAGACGAGCCGCCGCGGATCAAAGCCGATCCGGGTCTGCTGCAACGCCAGCAAGGAGCGACCCAGCAGGCCGGCGCCAACGAGCAGGATCAGCGACAGCGCAATCTCGCCCACGATCAGCGAGGATCGGACGCGCCGCGTTATACGTGACTCGGTGCCGCTTCGCGTGTCGCCGCGGAGCAGCTCGCCGACGTTCCGAGAGCCGACAAAGACGGCCGTGGCGCCGCCGAACAGGATGCCGGTCGCCACAGAGATGAGTGTCGTCCACAGCAGCACGACCGGAGCGATCTGCACCGTCGCCAGGCCGTCGAGCGCAATGGGACGCAGGGCAATGATGATCCCTAACGACGCCCGCGCCACGACCACACCCGCCGCGCCGGCGATGAGGGCGAGCAGGACGCTTTCCGTCAGTGCGAGCCTGACGAGCCGAGCACGGCCGGCGCCCAGGCCCATGCGAACGGCGAACTCCCGCCGTCGCGTCCACGCTCGCGCCAGCAGCAGGTTGGCGACATTGGCGCAGGCAATGAGGAGCAGCACGCCGACGGCGGCGAACAGTACCTGCATGGTCGAGATGGCACGGGGAGCGAGGAAGTCCCGTGGGCGCATGACGAGCGCCTGCAGCGTGTCGGTCGAGTTGCGGAGCTGGACGGTGTTGGCGATCGACTGCAGCTCACGCCTGGCCGCGTCCAGCGTCGTCCCCCGCCTGAGGAGACCGTACGGCGTACCGGTTTTGGACAGCGGCGCCGGCATCCACATGTCCGGTGCCGTCATCGACAGCTCATCGAGCTGTCGAGGACTCATCGGCAACGCGAAGTCGCGGGGCATGACGCCGACGATCGTGTACGGATTCCCCTCGTAGTCGATGGTCTTGCCGATGACATCGCGGCTCTCGCCATAGGCGCGCTGCCACCACTGGAAGCTGATCATCGCGACCCGGTCGTTGCCAGGGCGTTCCTCGTCAGGCAGAAAGCCGCGTCCGAGTGAGGGCGTCGCGCCAAGCATCGACAGGAAGTTGGCGGTGACGAAGACGTGGCTCAGCGTGTCCTGGCGACCGTTGCCGTCGATGGCCAGGAACATTTTCTCGGACCCGGCGATCGCTTCCAGGGAATGCGCTCGCTCGGCCCAGGCCCGAACGAGTTCCTGTGGCGGATATCCCGGGCGGTCGCCGGACATGCTGGCGAGGCTCGCGAACATGCCGCCGCTCCTGACACGCAACGCGACCACACGATCCCCGTTCCGCCAGGGAAGGGGCTCGAGGAGCAGGTGGTGGATCACGCTGAAGATCGCGGTATTGGCGCCGATGCCTAACGCCAGCGTCGTGACGATCCCGGCCGTCAGCAGCGGCGATTTACGGAGCTTCCGGATCGCGAACCGGATGTCCTGTCCCCAGTCGCGCCACCATTCGACGGCGCGGGACCACCGGGCGCGGCGTGATGCACGTACCTGGGAATAGCGGCGAAAGCCCTCCGGCGTCCCGAAGCGCCGTTCGGCCGCCGCGGTCGCTTCATCCTCGTTCATTCCCTGGGCGCGGAACTCGGCTTTCCACATATCGAGATGAAAGGCCATCTCGTCGTCGGCGTCACGAATAAGACGGTCCCGACTCGCGGGCAGGCTGAAAAGCCGGCGAATGCCGCGCGGGAAGCGGAACGGGGAGGGCGTCATGGACTCACCCGGGTTCGATGGCCGACGCGATGGTTGCGACGAAGCGCTTCCAGGTCGCGACTTCCTTGCGGAGCAGTTGCCGCCCTGCGGTCGTGATCGCGTAGTACTTCGCCCGGCGATTGTTTTCCGAAGCGCCCCATTCGGATCGCACGGCACCGGCGTCTTCGAGACGATGGAGCGCCTTGTACAGGGCCGAGTCGACGATGCCCAGTTCTCCACTGGTGCGGGCGTCGATCCACTTGCTCAGCGCGAACCCGTGCATTGGTTCGCCGGCGAGCGCGCGGAGCACCAGCAGGTCCACCGTGCCGCGAACGAGATCGTTACTGTCTTCTGCCACGGTCCCTCCACCAAGTGGAGGGAAGAATGTAATGGGAGCAGAGTGCTGTCAACTGTCGAAGATCGAGGCGAGCGGATCGGCGCGGCAGGTCAACAACGTGAGAACCGAGTCATCGCGGAGGACGCGAATCGACACGGATCCCATTCCCTGCGGGAATCGAGTCGAGAGTCCGGGAACAAAGCGCCCGTCCCGGAATCAGGGACGGGCGCTTTGCAGTGTGGCGACCACACGCCTGTCGAGCACCATCAGGTCAGTCTTCGGGCTAGCCGAGTCCAGGTTGTGGTTGCGCCAGGGGGGGGATTTGAACCGATCCCGGCGGGCCTAACGGGCAGACTCCATTGCCTTGATCGCTGCTTCAAGGCCCTTGTCCCGGAAGAGCTTCTTGTATTCCGCGCGACGCGACTTTGAGGTTCGCCGCATCAGCGCGAGATACTGCCCCTGTAATCGAAGTCTCGCTCGCCGCTCCGGAGTCAGGGTCTGCTTGCGACGGCGCTTCCGGGACGCACCCTTCTTTCTTCCGTCGCCAGCCGAGTCAGGAGCTGATGCGCGGCGGCGACCGGCAGCAGCACGTGAGCGACCGGCGCCGCCTGACGCCTGGCGAAGCAGCTCGAGCTGTTCTTCCAGCGAGCTGATTTCATCCTGGATCGCCGCGGCAACCATTGAGACGTCCTTCGAGCTCACGGTGCCATTCTCAATGAGCCGGCGCAATACGAATTGAGCCTGACCATCTGTCATACGGGCCATAGAGGCCGATTTCCTGGCTGGCATACCTTCATGTGGGTTAAGGTCATAGAATGAGTCCCGGTTCGTACAAGGTATACTCTGGCTCGTGCAATTGTTGGCGCAATGGAAATGCGGAATTGATCCTCGCCTTCACGGACATTCAATTGCGTCGCACCTTGTCGGTCATTGCGCCTGGCTAGACTATTGCTCAGACCGGTGTCAGGTGAGACTGCCTTAAGAAAGCGAGTCTTTTGTGGTTGCGAGTGGATAGGCGCTGCACTCAACAGACTGGAGAACCGGGTTACCGCGGATCATGCGAATCGAGGCGGATGTCGTTTCGTTTGGTTCGAGCCTATGGGAAGTGTCGCGTTACCTCTTGATGAACGTCACGCCGTCTCTCAGATCGCTTGTCGGGTGTCGAACCAGCATTGCGCTTATTTGTTTCTGACCCCGACTAAGCTTGGTCCGGACGACGACTGTCAACATGCACGAAGCAACGACTCATCTCTGCGACTGGTCCCTGCTGGTAGCTGGATGCTGTTCGAGCTCTATGGCGCTTCGGTGCTCCAGGTCTGAAGACTTCCGAGGAAAACATCATCCAGTCGTCAGGAATGACGTACCCGATACAGGTCGCCGACGTCTCCATTTCGGTGACGCGGAAGCGTATCAGGCACTTGCACCTGCGAGTGCATCCACCGGACGGCAGAGTGACCATCTCCGCGCCAGTCAGGGTGAGTCGGAAGGCCATTGAAGAATTTGCAACCTCGCGGCTCGATTGGAT
>CAMPKM010000397.1 GCA_946887155.1 uncultured Gemmatimonadota bacterium | reverse complement strand
GCGCGAACTGCCAAACGGCGCGAACTGCCAAACGGCGCAAACTGCCGAACGGCGCAGAAACCTAACGAGACGTGCAGCGTCAACCCCCGCCCTCAATCTGCACGTCCTCTTGCCCGTCGCCTTCAGTAGTTCGCGACCGGCAGTTCGCCCCCTTGGCAGGTTGCGCCCCTCGGCAGGTCGCGCCCCGTGGCAGTTTGCGCCCCTCGGCAGTTCGCGCCCCTTGGCAGTTTGCGCTCGACGGCAGTTCGCGCCCCTTGGCACGTTGCGCCCTTTGGCAGTTCGCGCCCTTTGGCAGTTCGCACCCCTCGGCAGTTCGCGCCCCTGGGCAATTTGCGCCCCTCGGCAGTTCGGCACCCCGCGCCCTTTCACAGTTCCTCCCCGGGTAGCCTTCCACGGTTGACATTGGCTGGAAGCGCGCCAAAGTTGCCGCCTTCCTCTACGCCGGAGTGGCGCGATGGGCCTATGGTCCAAAAAGAACATCACGCAGCTGATGACGGAGTCCGAGGGCGGGGGCGGGCCGACGCTCAAACGAACGTTGACCGGCAGCAACCTCGTTCTTCTGGGCATCGGCGCGATCATCGGCGCCGGCATCTTCGTCCTGACCGGCCAGGCGGCCGCGCAATACGCCGGTCCGGCGATCGTGATCTCGTTCGGCATTGCCGGCCTCGGTTGCCTGTTCGCCGGCCTCTGCTACGCCGAATTCGCGTCGATGATTCCCATCGCCGGCAGCGCGTACACCTACGGCTATGCGACGCTCGGTGAGTTCATCGCCTGGATCATCGGCTGGGACCTCATCCTTGAATACCTGTTCGCCGCCAGCACCGTCGCCGTGGGGTGGTCCGGCTACTTCACGGCGTTCCTGACCGAGCTTGGAATCACCTTGCCGGCCACGCTCGTCGGTGCACCGCTGGCCGTGGAAGGCACACATACGCTGGTGCGATCCCAGATCTGCGTTGACCCCGCGTCAGGCGGCCTCGCCGTTGATGCGGTCAGTCATACGCCGATCAGCGTCGCCGACTGCGTGGCGCAGGGATTCCAGATTGGAAGCGGCGTCCTGAACATCCCGGCGATGCTGCTGGTGATTGCGCTGACGACGTTGCTGGTGATCGGCATCAGGGAGTCGGCGCGGTTCAACAACATCGTCGTCGTGGTGAAGGTCGCGATCGTGCTGCTCGTGATCGGTTTCGGCACGCAGTACGTGGACACCGCGAACTGGTCCCCGTTCATCCCGGCCAACCTCGGTGAGTTCGGGCAGTTTGGCTGGTCAGGCGTGTTTCGCGCGTCGGGCGTGATCTTCTTCGCGTACATCGGATTCGATGCGGTGTCGACGGCGGCGCAGGAGGCAAAGAACCCGCAACGGGATTTGCCCATAGGAATCCTCGGTTCGCTCGTCGTGTGCACGTTGCTGTATATCGCGATGGCGCTCGTCATGACGGGCATGGCGAATTACACCACGCTCGCCGTACCACACCCGGTCTTCGTGGCGATCCAGGCGGCCGGTCCGGCGCTCGCATGGCTTGGTTACCTGGTGAACATCGGCGCCATTGCGGGTCTCGCTTCGGTCGTACTCGTCATGCTCATGGGCCAGCCGCGCATCTTCTACTCGATGGCGCGTGATGGCTTGCTCCCGCCAGTGTTCGGCCGGATCCATCCGAAGTTCCAGACGCCGTACCTGGCCACGATCATCACCGGCACGCTTGCGGCGTTGATCGCCGGATTTTTCCCCATCGGCCTGCTCGGTGAACTCGTGTCGATTGGAACGCTGCTGGCGTTCGTCATCGTGAGCGCCGGCATCCTGGTGCTGCGCTACCGCAGCCCGGAACTGAAGCGTCCCTTCCGCACGCCAATGGTCCCACTCGTGCCCATCCTGTCGATCATCATTTGCGGCCTCATGATGTACTGGCTGCCGAAAGACACGTGGCTGCGACTGATCATCTGGATGGCGATCGGTCTCGTGATCTACTTCGCGTATGGCCGGAGTCATTCCAAGCTGGCCAGGGAGCCGTAATACGCCGTTCACTGCGGCAGGTGGTTAGTTTTCTGGCGGCGCCCTCCGGGGCGCCGCTTTTCTCTTGCACCCCGAGATGCCCACGTCGTTTCTCGAAGTACCCGCCGGCAGGCCGGAGGCGATCCACCGCATCGCGCAATCGCTGAAAGGCATCCCGCTGGTCGCGATCACTACGCACATCAATGCGGACGGCGACGCCGCCGGATCGGTGGCTGCCATGGCGCGGCTGCTTCCGCAGATGGGGCACAAGGCGCTGATCGTGAACCCGACGCCCTGGCCGGGCCTTTTTGCATTCCTCAAGCACGGCCTCGACGATCGGAGCGCGAGCGGCGGGGAAACGCTCCGCAGCGCGGGCGCGCTCGTGTCCCTCGACGTGAGCGACGTGAGCCGGCTGGGGAGCCTCGCCACCGCGGCGCGGTCGCTGCCCGGCCCGCGGATCGTGATCGATCACCACGTCCCCACGCGCGAGCCCGCGGGTGACATCGTCCTGGCCGATACCGCGGCCTGTGCCACGGGTGAGTTGCTCTACGACCTCGCGGTCGTGCTCGGGCTCGAGATCGACCTCGATATCGCGGAAGCGCTGTACACCGCCATCCTGACGGACACCGGCGGGTTCCGTTACAGCAACACGACGCCGCGGGCGCACGCCATCGCTGCGCATCTCGTGTCCTGTGGCGTGGATCCGGAGCACACCTACCGGCGGATCTATGCATCGCTCTCGCCGGGGCGCCTCCAGCTGTTGCGCGACGCGCTCGATACGTTAGGCGTCGACACCGAGTTTGGCCTGGCCTGGGTCTCGGTGACCAACGAGGCGATGGATCGCTACGGGGTCAGCTCCGACGACCTCGATGGTATCGTGGAGCACCCGCGATCCGTCGCCGGCACGCGCGTCGCGCTCTTCTTCCGCGACCTCGGCTACGGCAAGGTCAAGGTCTCCTTCCGCTCGACGGGCGACGTGGACGTGAATTCGCTGGCCAGCCAGTTCGGCGGCGGCGGCCACCAGAAAGCGTCAGGCGCACTCGTCGCCGGTTCGCTCGATGACGTTCGCGAGAAAGTCGTGAGCGCGGCCCGCACGTTCATGGGCCCGATCAAGGCGGAAGAAAACGGCGCGGCGCATTCCTGATCGGGGTCAGACCCCGATTTTCTGCCCAAGGCCCTTCAATGTCCCAGACCCTTCAGGAACGCATCGCCGCCGGACTCGGCACCGTCATCAACGCACGCACGGGCACGGATGTCTTCTCATCGGAGATGGTGAAGAACGTCGGCGTCACGCTCGACGGGAAAGTCCGCCTGACGATTGTCCTCGACGCGGGTGATGACGCCACGATGGTGCGCGACATCCGGCAGGCTGTCGAGCGCGTGTCCGGCGTGACGGCGGTGACGATCGACGTGAAGGATTCGCGCGAGACGGAACCGCGTCCTCCGAAGACCGGAGCCGCGCGCACGCTGCCCGTGATGGACGCCCGGCCCGCCGCGCCACGGCCATCGGTGCCGCCGCCGGTGACGTATCCCGGGCTTGGCAACATCATCGCGGTGTCGAGCGGGAAGGGTGGGG
>CAMPKM010000396.1 GCA_946887155.1 uncultured Gemmatimonadota bacterium | reverse complement strand
CTCGATGTCCGGTTCCGACTTCGTCGAAATGTTCGTCGGCGTGGGCGCGAGCCGCGTGCGCGACCTGTTCGAGCAGGGCAAGTCGCAGGCGCCGTGCATCATCTTCATCGATGAAATCGATGCGGTCGGTCGTCACCGCGGTGCGGGGTTAGGCGGCGGCCATGACGAACGTGAGCAGACGTTGAACCAGCTGCTCGTCGAGATGGACGGCTTCGAGTCGAACGATGGCGTGATCCTCATCGCCGCGACCAACCGTCCGGACGTGCTCGATCCGGCGCTGCTGCGCCCGGGCCGTTTCGACCGCCAGATCGTGGTCGATGCGCCGGACCTGCGCGGCCGCGAGGGCATCCTGCGCGTGCACCTGCGCAACAAGCCGATCGCCGAAGACGTGCAGATCACGTCGCTGGCGCGCGGGACCCCGGGCATGGCGGGCGCCGACCTGGCGAACCTCGTGAACGAGGGCGCGCTGCTGGCTGCCCGCCGGAACCACGACCGCATCTACATGGCCGACCTCGAGGAAGCCAAGGACAAGGTGCTCCTCGGCGCCGAGCGGAAGTCGCTGGTCATGAAGGATGAGGAGCGGCGGCTGACGGCGTACCACGAAGCCGGTCACTCGGTCTGCGCAATGATGGTGAAGGGCAACGATCCGCTGCACAAGGTGACCATTGTGCCGCGCGGCCGCGCGTTAGGCGTGGCGTTCACGCTCCCCGAAGATGATCGCGTGTCGGTGACGCGCGAACAGCTCGAGGCGCGGCTGGTCATGGCATACGGCGGTCGCGTCGCCGAGGAACTGATCTTCGGCCGTGATCGGGTCACCACCGGTGCGGCGAGCGACATTCAGCAGGCGACGCAGATCGCGCGCAAATACGTCACCCAGTGGGGTCTGTCAGATATCATTGGCCCGGTACTGGTTGGCGACAACGAGCAGGAAGTCTTCCTCGGCAACCAGATCATGAGCCGTCGGGAGGTATCGGAAGAGACGCATCGCGTGGTGGACTCGGAAGTGAAGCGCGTGATCGACTCGGCGTACCAGCTGGCGACGCGCGTGCTCTCCGAGAACGTCGAGTTGCTGCACGCCGTGGCGGCTTCGCTCCTCGAGCGCGAGACGCTCACGCGTGAGGACATCGAGGTGCTGCGGCGTGGTGAACGCCTCCCGCCCCGTCAGGTGGCGCCGCCACTCCCGACGTCACCGACGCAGGTGCCGTTACCGCACCAGCCGAAGCCAACGGCGCCGCCGTTGATTGGGGGGCCGGAACCGAGTCCGGCGTAGCGACGTGAAGTCGTGAGCACGTGAGGTCGTGAGGTCGAGACGCCCCGGAGTAACAGGCCGGGGCGTTTTTCTCATCCCATATTGTAGATCATTTTTGTCAGCATTCGAGTGATGTGATCGATGGTGTCATCCACCTTCACTAGTTGCGGACGCTGAAACAGTCCGCACTCGCCCAGGATGACAAACTGAGTCTGCAGCTCGGCCGCAGAACCCCGAGACATGTACAGGTGCTGCAAATACTCCTTCGGATAGTGTCTGGCAGCTCCTTCGGCGACGTTCGATCCGACAGAAACCGCGGCTCGCCGCATCTGTGCGCCGTAAGCCACCTGGTGCGCGAATGAAAGTTGTTCGACCAGATGGTGGGTCATGACACCGAGGTCGACGGCGCGTCTCCAGACGCGCAAGTCCCTGTGATTGCGTATTGTCATGCCGCACGATGCGTCGCCGCGATCGTCTGTGCATCATCATCACGACGCAGCTCCTGGCAATTTCACGCATCAATCAGCGGTCCGGTGATGGCGAAAATCGAATCACACATCGCAAGGCCCGTTAGCTCGTCCCAGCCCTCTCGGTACCACGACCTCACGACCTCACGCCCCCACGACCTCACGTTCCTCATCGTCGTCGTCGCGCTTCTGGCGACGTACCTCCTCACCCTTGCTCCCACCGTCACCCTCTGGGACGCCGGCGAATTCCAGGCCGCTATCGCGTCGTTAGGTATCCCGCACCCGCCCGGCACGCCGCTCTACATCGTCATCGGCAACGTCTGGTCCACGCTGCTCGGGTTTCTGCCGCTTGGCCTCGCCGTGAATCTCCTGTCCGCCGTGGCGACCGCGATCGCCTGTGGCTTGCTGGCCGGTCTCGTGACGCGGTGGACCGGCAATCGGGTCGCGGGGATTGCGGCTGGACTCTCGTCAGGCACCATGCTGGCGGTGTGGCAGAACGCGACCGAGACGGAGGTCTACGCGCTGTCAATGCTCCTCGGCGTGTTGATGGTGTGGGTTGGCGAGCGCGCCGGCGCGCGGGACGACCCGAGGCTCCGGCTGCTGCTGGTCTACCTCATCGCGCTGGCCGTTCCGGTGCAGATCAGCGCGCTGGTGGCGGCGCCGGCGGCCATACTGCTGGCCGCGACGCCGGCCGATGGAGGTCGCCTCGACGGGCGCCGCGTTGTGGCGTTGGGCGCGGTGGTCGTGATCGTCGCCGGGGCAGGGCTCGCCTCCGCCGGCATTGCCCTGGCGGGACTCGTTATGCTCATCGCGTCGGCTGTGCGCGCCCGCCCGCCATTCGGGCGCGAGGCGATTGCGTACGGCGCGGTCGTCCTGGTTGGCCTGACGCCCACACTCTTCATGCTCGTCAGGGCGGCGCATGATCCCTTCATCAACCAGGGCAACCCTGCGACGGTCGCCCAGTTCGTCGACGTCGTGGCGCGCAACCAGTATCCGCTGCCGGGTCTCTGGCCGCGCGCCGCGCCGATCTGGATCCAGCTGCTGAACCTCATTCAGTACGCGGACTGGCAGGTAGCGTCCGGTCTCGATCCCTCGGTGGCGGCGTCGGTGCTCCGCACGCCATGGAGTGTCGCGGCGTTCCTGCTGGCCGTCGCCGGCTGGCGTCACCTGCGGTCGGTGAGCCGCCGGGCGGCACGGGGGACCGGCGTCCTGCTGGTGATGTCATCGTTAGGCGTGGTCGGCGTGCTCAATATGCGCGCCAGTCCCAGCATCCTCGACGCGGTGCTTCCTGAAGGCGCGACGCATGAGCCGCGGGAACGCGACTACTTCTTCGCGCTGGCGTTCGCGACCACCGGCATGCTGGTGGGGACCGGCGCGGTCGCCAGTGCACGTCGCTGGCTGGCGGCGGCTCCGAAGGCAGTTCCAGCCGTGGCGATCGGTGCCGCCTTCCTGCCCGTCCTCCTGAACTGGCGCGCCGCCGACCGCCGGCGCGAAGGTCAGCTCGCCGACGTGTTCGGAGAGTCACTCCTCGCTTCCGTGCCACAACGGGCCGTGCTGCTGGTCGCCGGCGACAACGATTCGTACACGACCTGGTATCGACAGGCCGCCCTGGATGATCGGCGCGACGTCGTGCCGGTGACGATCTCGCTCCTGCCCGCGGCGTGGTACCGCGCGGAACTGGCGCGGCGCTACCGGTTGCTCGATCCCGGCCGGCTGTCGGGATGGCGGGGCGACATTCCTGTCCTGCAGGCGCTCGTCGCAGGCGCCCGGCGCGAAGGCCGGCCGGTGGCGGCGTCGCTGTCGGTGAGCGCCAGCGTGCGCAGGGTCAGGATCTCGTCGTTCTCGGTGCCGTCG
>CAMPKM010000395.1 GCA_946887155.1 uncultured Gemmatimonadota bacterium | reverse complement strand
ATGTACATCAGCACGCCGTTAGGCCGGGTGATGGCGGTCGACCCGGCCACCGGCACGGAGCGGTGGGTATTCGACGCCCGCATCGATCGCTCGATTGAATACGGCGACTTCACCAACCGCGGCGTCGCCACCTGGCTCGACGTGTCGGCGCCGGAGAACGCGGTCTGCCGCCGGCGCATCATCGTCCCGGTCATCGATGGCCGGTTGATTGCGCTCGACGCGCGCGACGGGAGGCCGTGCGCCGGGTTTGGGCAGAACGGCATCGTGGAATTGCGGCCTTCGCTTCGCGTGAAACCGTTCGAGCCGCCGGCGTTCGAGATCACCTCCCCGCCCGTGATCGTCGGCGACGTCGTCGTCACCGGATCGGCGGTTTCTGACAACAGCAGCCTCGCGCCCGCCAGCGGCGAAGTGCGGGCGTTCAACGTGCGCACCGGCGCGCCGCTCTGGACCTGGGACCCCATTCCGCAGGACTCGACCGATCCGGCCTACGGCACGTGGAAGAACGGCAGCGCGCGACGGACCGGTGCGGCCAACGTCTGGTCGGTCATGGTCGCCGATTCCGCCCGGGGCCTGGTTTACGCGCCGACCTCCAGCCCCGCACCTGATTATTACGGTGGCGAGCGGCTGGGCGATAATCGTTATGCAAATTCGATCGTGGCTCTGCGCGTGGCAGATGGAACCGTGGCGTGGTCCTTCCAGACCGTGCACCATGATCTGTGGGACTATGACAACGCGGCGCCACCGGCCTTGGTCGACGTCACGTACAACGGGGTCCGCCTGCAGGACGTCCTGCAGGCGACGAAGACCGGCCAGTTGTTTGTTCTCAATCGCGAAACGGGCGAGCCGATTTTCCCTGTCGAAGAGCGCGCGGTTCCGTGGAGCGATGTCGCCGGTGAGGAAGCGTCACCAACACAGCCGTTCACGGCACTGACGCCTCCGCTCAGTCCGCACCGGATCTCGGCCGACAGTGCCTGGGGGATCAACGACGCCGAACGCGCTGCGTGCCGGCGCCTGATCAAAGGACTGCGCAACGACGGCGTGTTCACGCCGCCGAGCCTTCGCGGTTCGCTCATGTTTCCCTCGAACATCGGGGGCGCGCATTGGGGTGGGCTCGCCGTCGATACTGCGCGCCGAATCGCAGTGGTGCCCGTGAACCGGCTTCCCGCGCTCGTTCAGCTCTTCCCGATGTCCGGACTGTCCGAAGACGAAGCGGATCGGCGTGAGCGAGCCAGCGACTTCGAGTACACGCACATGAACGGGACGCCGTACGTGATGCGCCGCGGATTCGTGGTGTCGCCCAGTGGCCTCCCGTGTTCACCGCCGCCGTGGGGCGCGCTGGTCGCCGTCGACCTCAACACCGGCCTGATCAAGTGGCAGTCGCCGCTTGGCTCCCTTCCGCTGCCGGCCGGAAGTCCAACGCCGGCAGTAGCGTCAGGCTCTCCGCAGCTCGGCGGTCCGATCGTGACGGCGTCGGGCATCGTGTTCATCGCCGCGACGCTCGACCGGAAGTTCCGCGCGTTCGACATCGAGACCGGTCGTGAGCTGTGGTCGGTGGACCTTCCCGCGGGCGGAAAGGCCACGCCAATGACCTACGAGACTGGTGGACGGCAGTTCGTCGTGATCGCAGCGGGCGGTGGGGACGACTTCGGTGCCGGCGACTATATCATGGCATTCGCTTTGCCACGTAAGTGATCCGGGTCGTCACCAGGCTGGGAACGGACATGCTTGTTCCCCGTTTGTGGGGTTCCGAGGACCTCCCCCAGGTCTATCAGGAACGCTCGAGTGGGAGCAGATTCGTTCGTCCTCTACCGCCTCCAACCATGACGCGCCTCGCCGCCGCTCCACTCTTCGCGCTGTTACTCCTTGCATCCGCGCCTAACACGCTCGCCGATGCCAAGCGCGATGTCATTCTGTCGATCGAAAAGCAGTCCGCCGACATGATTCGGCTCAGCGACCAGATCTGGGGTTTCGCCGAGACCGCCCTACGCGAGTCGAAGTCGTCGGCGCTGCTCGCCGCGCACGCTGAACAACATGGATTCAAGGTCACGCGCGGAATTGCCGGCCTGCCGACCGCGTTCACGGCGGAATTCGGATCAGGGGCCCCCATCATTGGCATCATGGGCGAATTCGACGCGCTGCCCGGCATATCGCAGAAGGTATCGACGACCAAGGAGCCGCACATCGAAGGCGCAGCCGGCCACGGATGCGGGCACAACCTCTTTGGCGCGGCCAGCCTCGGCGCCGCGATCGCGGTGAAGGAGCAGATCGCGTCAGGCGCGATCAAGGGAACGATTCGCTTCTATGGCACGCCAGCCGAGGAATCGGTCGGCGGCAAGGTGTACATGGCCCGCGATGGCGCCTTCAAGGACATCGACGTCATGCTCGTCTGGCATCCGGCCGACAGAACCGTCGCCGACGTGCGGAGCAGCCAGGCGATCATCGACTTCATCGTCGAGTTCCGCGGCCGTACCGCCCACGCCGCGGCCGATCCGTGGAACGCCCGCAGCGCCTCGGACGCCGCCGAGGCCTTCACGCATGGCGTCAACCTCCTCCGCGAGCACGTGCGGCCCTCCGTTCGCATGCACTACACGGTGCAGCGCGCGGGCGACGTGCCTAACGTCGTTCCCGATTACGCCAAGGTGTGGATGTGGGTGCGCGACTCGAAGAGTGCCGGCGCAGAAGCGGTACTCGAGCGCGTGAAGGAGATCGCCGGGGGCGCGGCGCAGATCGCTGGCGTCCAGCAGAAGCTGACGGTGCAGGCCGGCGACTATGAGATCCTGGTCAACTACACCGGCGCAAAGTTGCTGCACCAGAACATGACCGCACTCGGCCCCATCGAGTATACGCCGCAGGAGATCGACTTCGCCAAGGCGATCCAGCGCTCGACGGGTACGGCTGAAAACGGGCTGAGTGGTGTGCTGCAACCGCTCGATCCTCCCGGCCTGCCGCCAGATGGCGGCTCGACTGACGTCGGTGATGTGAGCTGGCTCGTCCCCACGCTGCATTTCTCGGTGACCACCGGGGCACTGGATGCACCGTGGCATGCGTGGCCCACAGTAGCCACGTCAGGCATGTCGATCGGTCACAAGGGAATGGTGCACGCCGCGAAGATCATGGCCACGACAGCGATCGACCTCTTCACCGATGCGCAGAAGCGCGCTGCGATCCGCGCCGAGTTTACGGAGCAGACGAAAGGATTCGTCTACAAGCCGTACATTCCGAACGGTCCGCCACCGATCCCACGATAATCGAAAGCGCGAATCGGCACTTCCGGACTGCTGTAAGCCCGGGTATTCCGAAGTCGATGTCCGGTTGCAGTCATCGGGTCACGTTCAGGGTCAGTGCGACCGACTTCGTGACGACCGGCGCTCCTGTCGTCGTTGTCGCCGAGACGGTCACCGCGAAGGACCCTGCGGGTGTGCCGCCAACCGGCGGCGGTGGGGGAGTGATTCCGATGTCGGTACCTCCACCGCACGACGCGGCGAACACAAGCGCGACCGGCGCCGCGAATCGGTACCAGCGACCTGACAAGTGCGAAAACCACGGATTTCGCGAATAGTTCTTTGGGAGGAGAGTACAGCCTTCAAA
>CAMPKM010000394.1 GCA_946887155.1 uncultured Gemmatimonadota bacterium | reverse complement strand
CCGCCCCTGGGTCAGCCCGCGGGTCTGACCCCTAACCTCGGGTTGTCCATGTCGGGGGTCTGACCCCTGGTCTGACCCCGGGTCTGACCCCGAACTCTCGAGGGGTCGCCGGAGTCCGGCGGCCCCTTTTTGACATCCTCCATTCTGACTGTTCGCGACCACGGTCGCGCGATATCGTGAGACGGGCTGATGACTTCCTGCGAGAGGCATGGCGATGCTCTGGGCTTGGATCAACCGACGTCTCGTTTTCGGTGCCGCAGTGGTGATGGCCTGCCAGGCGGCCCCCGAAGACAGCCAGCCGGTGGCGGATACCATTCGCCTTCCGGTGCCGCAGCAACAAGTAGCTTGGCGAGTGCCTGACGAGTCGGAGATAGCGGACTCGGCAATACTATCATCGGTCCGGCGCGGCAAGGCGCTGATGGCCTTCACCCGTGATTCGCTGCCGCGGCATGTCGGCAACCGGCTGCAGTGCGTGAGTTGCCATCCCGACAACGGCACCCGGAAGAACGTCATGCCCTGGGTGGGCGTATATGCCCGCTTTCCACAGTACCGCTCGCGCGTTGGCGGCATCCAGGTGATCGAGGATCGCATCAACGACTGCTTCAAGCGCAGCATGAATGGCACGCCCCTCGTTCCGGAGGGACGTGACATGCGCGACATCATCGCGTACATGGCCTTCCTGTCGAGCGGTTATCCGGTGTTCGCCCAGGTCGAAGGCCAGAGCTTCCCTCGCGTCCCGCCGCTGGAGGGTGACACGGCGCGCGGAGCAGCCACCTTTGCGGCAAAGTGCAGCGTCTGTCACGGTGCCGACGGTGCAGGCACTGATGTCTTTCCTGCTCTATGGGGTCCGGGTTCGTTCAACATTGGCGCGGGCATGGCTCGTCTCCGGACCGCGGCCTCCTTTATCAAGGTTGCCATGCCTCAGACCGCGCCTGGCACGCTCACGGACCAGGAGGCGTATGACCTTGCAGCCTATATCACGAGCCGCCCCCGTCCTGATCTTGCGGGAAAGGAACTCGATTGGCCGAAAGGCGACCCGCCGCCGGACGTCGCCTATGAAGTGAATTCAAGGAAGAAGTAGTTTTCGCCGCTGGCATTTGCCTGCACGCAACGCTTCGATCGGCGCCGACTCGAACATCCTCACATGGCACAAGAGAACTTTTCCCTGCAGGGCGTCCTGCTCCGGCTCGTCGCGTCGCTGGCGCTCGTGTTCGCGACCTGGAACGCCGAAGGCTGGTCCTATTATCACTGGGCCATCGCGCCGCTGATCGAAGGATCGCCTGGATTTTCCGCGATCAAGTTCCTTGCCGGTGTCCTGCTGGTGGCCGGATGGGTCGTCTTCCTTCAGGCCACGCGGCGGTCGATCGGCATGATGGGAGCCGTGCTCGTGGCGGCAATTGCGAGTGGCGTGATCTGGCTGTTGATCAGCAGCGGCATCGTCAGCGCGAACAGCGGGAAGGGAATTGCGCGAGTCGTGCTGATCGCGGTGAGCCTGATTCTCGCAGTGGGGATGTCATGGTCCCACGTAAGCCGGCGCCTGACGGGCCAGGCGGATACAGACGTTGTGGACTGAGGCGCAGATTTTCCGGCGAGGCGCAAAGGCGTTTCCCGTCCGATCAGCATCTTCTTGAGGTTGCGTCCCATGCGATACCGACGCCTCACGGCCGTGGCGGGCTCATTGCTGTCTGCCTGTTCGACACCCGCGTCAGACGACCTCGCGAAGACAGATAGCTCCGCACCGGCGGCCGCTACCGCGATCGAATGGTCACGAGTCGATTCAGCCCTCGGGCGCACAGGAACTGAGCAGACCGGCAATGTTCGTCGCTACGGTATGCCACGGACCGACCTTCGAGTCACGGCCTACGGCGTTACGCTGAGACCGGCGTTCGCATTGGGATCATGGATTGCATTTGCCCCGCACGGCACAGGCGCAGTGGCCATGGGCGATCTCGTGCTCACTGAAGACGAACTTGCACCGGTGATCGCCCGGCTTCAGGAAGGCGGTGTCGAACAGACCGCCATCCATCACCATGTCAATCATGAGACCCCGTCGATCCGCTATGTGCACATTCATGCACACGGGGATCCGGTAACAATCGCGACGACCGTTCGGGCCGCGCTGAACCTGACGGGCACACCGGATTCGTCACCGTCAGCTCCAGTGACCACACCACTTGGTATCGACACCACAGCGTTGACGTCGACGCTCGGCTACAGCGGTCGTTTGAATGGAGGCGTCTGGCAGATCGGCATTCCGCGTGCGGAAACGATCCGCAGCGGCGACTTCGAGATTCCCGCATCCATGGGACTTGGCACCGGGATCAACTTCCAGCCCACCGGGAACGAGATGGCGGCTATTACCGGCGATTTCGTGCTGCTCGGTTCTGAAGTGAATCGGGTGATCAAGGCACTGAGTGACAACGGGATCACCGTCACCAGCCTGCATAACCACTTGCTCGACGAAAGTCCGCGACTGTTCTTCATGCACTTCTGGGCCAACGACGACGCGGTGAAGCTTGCGCGCGGACTCAAGGCTGCACTCGACCTGACGAATTCACGCCGATGAGCGGTGAGCCTCAGCGCATCGCGTGAGCGTTTGACATCGCTCTTTTCGTGGTGAAGAGGTCCGGCTCCTGCGCGCGCTCGAGGTCGAGCAGTAGAGCCTTCCTCCACAGCCCGCCGCCGTACCCGCCCAGCTTTCCACCCTTGTTGATCACGCGGTGGCACGGGATGATGATCGCGAGCGGATTCTGCCCATTGGCATGACCGACGGCCCGCTGCGCCGCTGGTGATCCGATCCGTCGCGCGAGTTCCTCGTACGAGATGGTTTCGCCGTACGGAATGGCCCGCAACGCATTCCAGACTTTTTTCTGGAACGGCGATCCCGGATATACGAGCGGCAGCGTAAACTCCCGACGGCGCGCGTCGAAATATTCCTCGAGCTGCGAGCGCAGTTGGTCCAGAAAGGTATGACGTCCTGTTTTCACCGGGCCGACACGATCGCCAATCCTCGCGACCTGCGCATCGAGAATTTCGCGATCGCGAAACTCGAGCAGGCACACGCCCTCGTCGGTTACACCGGCCACCAGCACGCCGACCGGACTGTCCAGTTCGGCCATGATCACTGCCTGCGACGTTCGTTGCACCATCACACTTTCCTCGCGATGAAAATCAGCTCACCGGGGTAGACCGATCCGTAAGGACTGCGGTCGTAACCGGCGTACAGGTTCTCCACGACGAAGCCGCAGCGGGCCAGCAGGTGCTCGACTTCGTACCGGAACAAGTATCGCATGCGGAAGCCATGCACCGCTCGCCGTTTTCGGCCATCGGATTCCACGACGTCGTAGATCAACTCGATGTCGTTCACTTGCGTGAAGCGGTCCTGGGCCACGATCCGGAAGTGTCGCTCCAGCTGGCGGCCGTCGGGCAGCGTCACTGGTGGTCCATCCGGCAGGACCTCTCCCGTTGGCCGGTTGGCGAGATAATCGATCGACGGGTTGAACAGGTCGAGGATCACCCGCCCGCCGGGTTCGTGGTGGCGGTGGATACTCGTCAGGCAGGACACCTGGTCGTCGTCCGTGTGAAGGTGCTGGTACGGG
>CAMPKM010000393.1 GCA_946887155.1 uncultured Gemmatimonadota bacterium | reverse complement strand
TCCGCCTAACGGTTCGAGATGAACCGGCTACCCGCGGCAGTGCCGTCGAGGCCACCATCGGCGTACCGCGTTTCGAGGAAGGTTCGGTTTCGTCACCGGTACCGGTGTACGAGGCGCGATTCCGTGAGCAGCTCACCGCCCCGCCCGACATCCTCCCCACGCCGCGTTCCACCGCGGTCTTCGGTCGTGACTCGGTCATGATGATCTACGCCGAGGGGTATGGCGATGGAGCTTCCATGCCCGTCCGCGTCCTGGTAAAGGCGGACGAATCCAATGCGGTCCTGTGGAGTGACAGCCTCGAGCTCGCGCGCCACGGCGATCACTTCAGCGCGACCTTTCCAATCCCGCTCAACCGGCTCGGTGTCGGCGTGATGACACTCGGCATCAATCGCACGGGTTCGGCCGACACGTTGCACATTCCGTTGTTTGTGGCGTTCGGCGAGGAATTGCCGGTCGCGACCTTCGGCCAGATGCTCGACTACCTGCGCTATTACGTGTCGACGCAGCGACTGCAGGCCATGCGGGATGCAGCGCCTGAAAACCGCGCGAGCTTGTGGGCGGCCTTCCTGCGCGACACCGATCCTGTGCCGCAGACGCCGTCACACGAAGGGCTGCGCGATTATTTCAGTCGGATCGCGCAGGCGAACGTCAGGTTCCGCGAAGAGGGGCAGGCGGGGTGGTTGACCGATCGTGGTCGGGTCACGATCGCGCTGGGCCCGCCCGACCAGATCTACGAGCCAAGCATGTCAGCCGTCGGAACGCGGGGCCGGACACTGACCTGGGAGTACCGGGAGCACCGGCTTCAGATCGTCTTCGTCGACCAGACCGGGTTCGGGCGCTGGCGAATGACGCTGACTTCCGAATCCGAATTCGAGGCCGTTGTGAGGCGCGTCATATTGCAGTAACACAGCCACTGATGGCCATTTCGACCGCCCCCGAATCGCCAGCCGATCGGGGGCGGTCTGGTATCACGTTGTGGCGCAACGGGTTCTCTTGACAGCCTCAAGAGGCGGCTCTATAAATAGCGCCGCAAACCACAGCGGTTTGTGCCGCACCATGTTTGTGCGGGTCCGTTTCACCGAGCAGGAGGCACCTCGCATGGCGAGAGGTAAGATCAAATGGTTCAATGACGCCAAGGGGTACGGGTTCATTGAACAGGAGTCGGGCGAAGATGTGTTCGTCCACTTCTCCGCAATCCAGATGGATGGTTTCAAGACCCTCGCCGAGGGACAGGTGGTAGAGTTCGAGATCCAGTCCGGCAACAAGGGCCTCCACGCCGCGAACGTAACGCGCGCCTGACCATTCACGGCGCGGCGCGCTCTGCCGCCGCCAAGCTGGACCCCAGCGCCCGCCTGCGCTCGATGCAGGCGGGCGTTTTCTTTCTCGATCACGATTACCGCTTTACGAGTGCCGAAGCCTTCCACACCGGATCCCAATCGCCCGTCACGACCGACGCTGTTTCTCGTCGACGGCTACGCGCTCATTTACCGCGCGTTCTTCGCGATGCTGTCTCGCCCGCTCACCACGTCGCGTGGCGAAAACACCTCGGCGGCGTGGGGCGTCGTCAACTTCCTCCAGCGCCTCAAGACGGAACACCACCCCGACTACATCGCGTGGATCCTGGACTCCGGGAAGTCGTTCCGGCACGAAGTCTTTGCCGACTACAAGGCGACCCGGCAGAAGCTGAACGAGGAATTGCAGCAGGATTTCGACCGTGGGCTCGATCGCATCGCGCAACTCCTCGCTGCCTATCGAGTGCCGGTACTGTCGGTCGACGGGTTTGAAGCCGATGACGTGATTGGTACCCTCGCGAAACATGGCATCGCGGGCGGCTACCAGGTGGTCATTGTCTCCGGGGACAAGGACTTTCAGCAGCTCGTCAAGCCCGGCGTCTGGCTGCTCAATCCCGGCCGCGGCGGGCCGGCCCAGGTCGAGGAACACTGGGTCGGCACGCATAACGCGAATGAACGCCTGGGCGTGTCGCCCGACCGCGTCGTCGACTACCTCGCGCTCGTCGGCGACTCGTCGGACAACGTGCCCGGAGTTCCGGGCATCGGCGACAAGACCGCGCGCGACCTGGTCAACGAGTACGGAGACCTCGAGACCATCCTCCGTGCGGCGCCCGACATCAAGGGCAAGCGTCCGCGTGAGGCGTTGCTGGCTCACCCCGACCGGGCACGCCTCTCCCGTGACCTCGTCACCATTCGCGAAGACGTTCCCGTTCACTTCGACGCGCCGTCTCTCCGCACTCAAGCGTCGGACATCGCGATGCTGCGACCGATCCTCGTCGAGCTCGAGTTCACGAACCTCCTGCGAGATATCGATCGCGATGCACCTCGATCGACGGCGGCGGCGAGCCCGGGCATCCAGAGTCGCGTAATAGAAAACGTGAGCCAGGTGGCGGCGGTGGTTCAGCAGGCTCGCGACGCCGGTCACGTGTCGCTGCGAACGATCACGGTTCCCGAGCCGCCCTCGGCGCCACGCACGGACTCCCTGCGCGCGCGGCTGGTTGGGCTCGCGCTGAGCTTTGCGGCCGGCGAGTCGTGGTACCTGCCCTTCAGCCATCGTGAATCAGAGCCGGAACAGACCGACCTGCTCGGACTCGGTCTTCCAAAACCATCCACGAGTTCGAAGTCAAAATCGCCGCCCGCCACGAGCATCGCCGCGCGCCTCCTGGCCGAAGGGGTACCGGCGCCCGTGAACCTGCCATCGCTTGCCGATCCGGCGATGTCGTCGCTGAACGCGCTGTTGTCGGACACCGCGATCGCCAAGACCGCGCATAACGCGAAGTTCGATGCCGCCGTCCTGCGGCGTGCTGGCGTGGAGCTCGATGGCCTCACGTTCGACACGATGCTGGCGAGCTATGTGCTCGATCCGGGTCGCCGATCGCACAGCATGGATCTCCTGGCTGTCGAGTTCCTTGGCCACGCCATGGCCAGCCTGGATGCACTGGTCGGCAAGGGCAAGGACGAAATCCCGCTCGATGTCGCCCCGGTGTCCGCTGTAGCACAATTTGCCGGCGCCGAAGCCGAAGCGGCGCTGCGGCTTCGCGAGATCTTCGAGGCACAACTCATTCAGCACGGCCAACTCGAGTTGCTCACCAGTATCGAGTTGCCCCTGTCCACCGTGCTTGCCGACATGGAACGTGCCGGCGTCAGCATCGACATCGACTGGTTCCGCTCACTGCAGGCCCGCTTCCGTGCCGAACGCGAACGCATCGAGCGTGAGATCTACGCCGCGGCAGGGAGTGAATTCAACATCAACTCCAACCAGCAGTTGCGGGTCATCCTCTTCGATCAACTCGGCTTGCCGGTGCTCAAGAAGACGCCCACGGGTCCGTCCACCGACGCCAGCGTGCTGCAGCAGCTTGCCGAAGAGGGCCATCAACTCCCGACCCTGTTGATGGACTATCGCGAGATCGCGAAGCTCGAATCCACGTACCTCGACACGCTTCCCGAACTCGTCCACCCCGAAGATGGCCGCCTGCACACGTCGTTCAACCAGACCGTGGCGGCGACCGGCAGACTGTCGTCGAGCGACCCGAATCTCCAGAACATCCCCATCCGGCGCGAGCTCGGTCGCGACATCCGTCGTGGATTCATCGCGCGCGCC
>CAMPKM010000392.1 GCA_946887155.1 uncultured Gemmatimonadota bacterium | reverse complement strand
CACGACGGGCCGCGGACGGGCCCGTTCGGGCGCCGGCGGTGCCGCTGGCGCCGGCGGTGCGGGCGGTGGTGCCTGACGAGTCACCCGTGGCGGAGGGGGCGGCTCCTCAGGTGCCTCGACGACCGGTTCCGGTTCACGCTCGACGCGGACTGGCGGCTCCTCGATCTCGACGACGTCCGGCATGGCGGCCGCCGGTGCGACGGCTGGCACTTCCTCGACCGGTGGCTGTTCCTCGACTTCGGGCGTGGCGACGCGCCGGCGACGGCGAACGCCGCTGGAGCTCGTGGCGGTTTCGGCGGGCGTAGCCGCGGGCGACGCGTCGGCGGCCGGCGCGCGCCGGCGCCGGGACGGCGCAGCCGCCGGCTTTTCCTGGCGATGGCGCTTTTCCCGCTCCCATCGCACGCGCACCCGAGCCACCTGATCATCAGTCAGGGGACTCAAGTGACTGCGAACCGGGACATCCATCTTCCGCAGGAGGTCCATGACCTCCTCGGCCGTGATGCCGAATTCACCCGCCAGGTCGTTCACGCGCAGCTTGCTCAACCGAATCTCCAATACTGTTGATGAGTTGAAGCGTTGATGGGTTGAAGAGTGGGGATCGCGACCCGCGTCACCTCTTCAACGATTCAACCGTTCAACTGTTCCTCGAACACCTTCCTCAGTCCCCTCGCCAGCGCCGCATCGGTAATCCCGATGGCCGCGGTCGACTCGCGTCCCGCCGCCGCGCCTAACGCGACAGCGCTTGGCCCTTCGACGACCCGGACCCGGATCGCCTCCAGCAACGGCAACAACTTCTTTCGACTGTTCGGCGACGCATCGGGGGCCACCAGCGCCAGCGCCAGCTTTCCCCGTTTCGCCGCCATCCGAACCTGCTCCACGCCTACCACAGCGTTCCGCCCCCGAATGCCCAGGCCCACCAGCCCAAGCACGCGCCGTTCCGCTGCTTCGTCCATCCTACCCTCCCTGCCCGTTCTCCGACGGATCGCCGCTCGTCGCGTCGTCCTCCCCTTCTTCCGTCAGTTCGTCGAGGATGCTCATGATACGATCCGCTTCCTCGGGTGCGATGCCCGGCAACTTCAGGAAATCGTCGCGCTCGAGATCGATAATGTCGTTCAGGGTCCGGAAGCCTGCCTCTTCGAGCACCGCGACGGTGGCCAGCGGCATGCCTTCGATCTCCGACAAGCGGACGTCCGCGATATCCGTCTCTTCAGGCAACGGCGCAAACACCGGGCTGTCGCTCCGCTCCATCCATTCCCGGCTGGAGTAGAGATCGATCTTCCATCCTGTCAGCTCGGACGCGAGGCGGACGTTCTGTCCATTGCGGCCGATGGCGAGTGAAAGCTGGTCCTCGTCGACGATGGCCTGGATCGTCCGGGTCGCCGAGTCGGACTGGACACGGGCCACGCGCGCCGGCGCGAGGGCGAGCTTGGCAAAGCGCTCCGGGTCCGAGGACCACGGCACGATATCGATACGCTCGCCATTCAGCTCGTTCACGACGGCCTGCACGCGTGACCCTTTCAGTCCCACGCACGCGCCAACCGGATCGATCGAATCATCCTTCGAGAAGACGGCGATCTTCGTGCGGCTACCGACTTCGCGGGCCGCGGCACGGATCTCGACGATGTTCTGCTGCATCTCCGGCACTTCAAGACGGAACAGCGCCTGGACGAATCCCGGGTCGCCACGGCTGAGGATCAGTCGCGGCCCCTTCGGAGTCTCCTCGACGCGCTTCAGGACGGCACGGATCGGGTCGCCCTGGTGGAAGTGCTCGCGATGGTTCTGCTCGCGATACGGAATGATCGCTTCCGCCTCGCGGAACTTGTTGAGCATGACGACCAGCTTGCCGCGCTCGATCTGCTGCACCTCACCGGAGAGCAATTCGCCGACGCGATTGGTGAACTCGTCGCGGATCTTGCTGCGTTCACCTTCCCGTACGCGCTGGATGATCCGCTGCTTCGCGGCCTGGACGGCGCTGCGGCCGAACTCCGCGAAGTCCACCGGAATCTCCATCACGTCACCGGGCTGGAACTCGGGATCCTCGAAGCGCGCTTCATCGACCGAGATCTCGCGACCAGGGTCGGTGACTTCATCGACCACCGTCTTGAGCAGGACGATGTTGATCTTGCCATTGCGTTCGTCGATCTCGACCTCGGCCTGTACGGTCGGGCCGTGCTTTTTCGCCAGGGCAGCATGAATGCCGTCCTGGAGCAACCCGTGCAGTTCGGTACGATCGATCTGCTTCGAGTTGGTCAGTTCGCGAATCGCGCTCAAAATTTCAGCCGAACCAATCATTGCTTGCCCTCGTTCCACCGGAAGACCAGCCGAGCCTCACGGACATCGGATAGCGGCACGCGGTGCTCGACGCCGCGCGCTTCGCGCATCACCGCCACCGCTTCGCCTGACGAGTCGTCCACCCCGATGACCTCCACTTCAAGCCGCCCACCCAGCGACGGTGCGAGCACCTTCGCCGTTCTTCCCGCAAACCGCCGCCAATCGGCCGCATTCCGCAGCGGCCGTTCAACTCCTGGCGAGGACACCTCCAGCACGTAGTTCTCGCCTACCATTCTCGAGGCATCGAGCCGTGGCTCGAGTGCCCGCGAGACCTTGGCACAATCGTCGACCGTGATCTTCGAGCCGTCTCGGCGATCGATCCGGACGTCCAGTAATGGACGCCGGGCGGTGCCACCCATCCGCAGCTCTACAAGATCAAAGTCGAGGTCTTCAACTTCTTTCCTGACAAATACTTCCAGCGCCTCGTTCATGTCACGTCGAGGTGCGCCTTCCACCCCTCATAGAACAAAAAAATGTGGGGACCTTCCCCACATTCAAAAGAACTTCCGGAATTCTCCAGCGGACCGGCAATCTACGGACCGGCTTCCTTAGAGGGAAGGGTTATGACAGATGGCGGAATGGCTGAAGGTGTGAGCGTCGCTGAAGGGATGCCGAGTGGCTAAGGGCAGACCAGCACACCCAGTTGCCGGCCGGCGTCGCCGGCTCGATGGGAGAAGAATCTCTCGTTATGACAGCGGGTGCAGGACTCGCTCACGGTTACCGTCGCGCCGGCCTTTCGAGCCTGATCGGCCAGGACAGCGCGAAGATCCAGGGTCGCCGGGCCCGGGACAACCTCACCCGTCACCGACAGGTGAACCTCGGGACCCACTTCGTAGCACAGCCCGCAGATCGATGGACCGAGGTGGACGCGAATGTCGCTGATGGCCAGACCGCGATCCGCAAACGCCGCCAGGCCATGCTGAAGAATCCCCGATGCGGTTCCCTTCCATCCGCCGTGAAGGATTGCGCCCACTCCTGAGGGATGCGCGAGAAAAACCGGGACGCAGTCGGCGAGGGTGACGGCCATTGCGGTTCGTGGCACGTCAGTCAGGTGGCCGTCGGCGCCCGCGGTATCGCGCAACCAGCCACGCCATTCGCCGCGATGTTCGAGGATGTGGTTCCCGTGAACCTGAAGCGCCGTCGCGAGACGGTCTGCCTGAGGAGAAAGTGATGCGATGAGATCCATCCAGCGCCCGAACACGCTCGACGCCGGCTCACTGCCGGCGAGGTTGAAGCTCCCTGCCTGACGAGTGGTGGTGAAGGCGGTGAAGCCGATGCTCTCGAAGG
>CAMPKM010000391.1 GCA_946887155.1 uncultured Gemmatimonadota bacterium | reverse complement strand
AATGGGGAAAGCGCCAACGCGGTGGCGCCCAACAACATTCCCACTGCGGCGGCGCCCACGCTGACGCGATGCCGGTTGGCGAACGCACGCAGACGGGCGCCGGGTACGCGACTCCGCGCGCCGACCGGGAGACGCTGGAGGTGCCGGTCGAGGTCTGCGGCCAGTGCCCCGGCATCCGCATAACGCCGCGCGGGATCCTTCTGCAGCGCCTTGAGCACGATGGCGTCGAGATCGCCGCGAAGGCGGCGGCGTTCACCCGGACTGGCAACCGCGTCTGACGGCTGGGTCGGTTCGTCCTCGAGGATGGCGCGTTCCAGCTCGTGCCGGGTGCGGGTTTTTCGCGAGAATGGCCGCTGTCCCGTGAGCAACTGGTGCAGGAGCACGCCTAACGCATGCACGTCACTGGCCGGAGTCACCACTTCGCCGCGGATCTGCTCCGGGCTCGCGTATTCCGGCGTCAGCAGGCGCTCGCCCGTGCGTGTCAAATCCGTGGCCAGTGGCGATTCCGGTTCGAGCAGTTTGGCGATCCCGAAGTCCAGCAGCTTGGCCTGTCCGTCAGCGGTCACCAGGATGTTGCCGGGCTTCAGATCGCGGTGGACGATCAGGCGGTTGTGGGCGTGCTGCACGGCGGTGCACACCGTGATGAAGAGCCGCAACCGCGCCTCGACCGGCAGGCGTCGCTCAGCGCAGTATCGGTCGATCGGCGAGCCTTCCACGTACTGCATGACGATGTACAGGCGGCCATCCGGCGTGGTCCCGCCGTCGATCAGCGTTGCGATGTGCGGATGCTCGAGCCGGGCCAGAATCTGTCGTTCCTCGACAAATCGGCGCCGCAGCTTCGCGTCGCTGCCGGTACCCCGACGCATCAGCTTGATCGCGACACGCCGATCGAGCTGGCCATCATCGCGCTCGGCGAGATAGACCGTGCCCATTCCACCACGCCCCAGTTCCCGGCCCAGTCTGTAGGGACCGATGTGCCGCGGCTCGGGCAGATCACGATCCGCGGAATCGGAGCCGGCACCGGTCGACAGCAACGGCGCCGCAAAGACGGCGGCCGGCGCATCCGGAAAGAGCGCGGGATCCTCGCACGCAGCCAGCCATTCCTCGGCGGCCCGCAGCAACTCCGTGTCGCCGCCAGCTGCCGCGCCCAGGAAAGTGGCCCGCTTTTCGGCCGGCAGGTCCAGCGCCTCATCGACGAGCGCTTCGATGCGCGTCCAGCGGTCCCGCGGCGTCTCAGTCATGGGTTGCCGGGCGGAGCATCACGACGCCTGGTGCAACTCGTTATGCAGCCAGCCGCGCGCCTTGATCCAGTCCCGCCGCACTGTGCGGTCCGTCATGCCAAGCACCTTGGCGGTGTCCTCCTCAGTCAGGCCCCCGAAGAACCGGAGCTCAACCACCTGCGCCAGGCGCGGACTCATTTCAGCCAGCCGGGAGAGGGCGGCATCGAGCGAGACGAGCGTATCGGCGCGGTCAGCCACGGCAATCTGCACGTCGTCCAGATCCACGCGCTGCAACTCACCACCTCGCTTGGCGGAACTATAGCGACGCGCGTAATCGATCAGGATCTGCCGCATCGCCCGTGATGCGAGCGAAAAGAAGTGCACCCGGTCTTGCCACTCGAGGCGATCGGCATCGATGAGTTTCAGGTACGCCTCGTGGACCAGCGCCGTGGTGGAGACGGTACGTCCTTCCCCGTCCTGCCCAAGATGCGCGTGCGCGATCGCGCGGAGCCTGTCGTAAACGAAGGGGAATACGCGATCCAGCGCCGACGCGCCGCCGCCCCGGGCTTCGAGGAGGAGCTGTGTGAGTCCGGTTTCACCATCGGCCGGATGTGCGATGTCCGGATTCGACATCAGGTCCCGTTACTGGTGTGGAACGGACACAGAGGTCCGACGCCAAGGTACGGGAACACAGCCCATCACACAAATCCAGGGAGTTGATTATGACACGAGTACTTGATACCCAGACCCCCCGCCGTCGCGTCCGCGACCTGTTCGCCGCCGCCGTCGCCGGCCTCACCCTCGTCGCTGCTGACACGGCACAGGCCCAGCGGGCGCTTGGACTTCCGTACGTGGGCAGGAACCAGTTCAGCGTCTCCGTGACGGAACGGAGCCGCGACGGAATCAGCACGAAGAAGGAAGCGGTCTTCGGTATTGCCTACGGTCGTCAGATCAACAGCAATGACGCTCCGGTCCAGTTCAGTGTCGTTGCGCGGGCAGCCGCGCGTGCTCTCGGTGCCTCGAACGCTGGAATCCTCGACGGAGGCGTCACCGTTGCCGCCACCCACGATATCCGCGCGATCGGAGGGCTGTCGATGACGGGAGCTGCTGGCGTCACGGCAACGATGTGGGGCAATGATAGCCAGGAGTCCGCCGGCGACGAACGCGGTCGCGTCGTCAACAACGTTCCACTCAGCCTCGGCATGTCGTACGACCTGCGAGTGGGATCAGCGACGTTCGCGCCATTTGTCACGGCGACGCACGCCTGGTCGAGAGGCCGTGACTACGTGAACGATGATCCGATCAACAAGAGCAGCAGCTGGCGGTTCGGTCACTCGGCCGGCGTGTCTGTCCGGTTCAGCGAGATGGTGCTGTCGATCAGCAACATCTATCGGGAAGGTGGGATGCCGAACAGGAACCGGGCACAGATCACCGCCGGGATGTCCTGGTAGTCTCAAGGACTGGAAACTCGTTAAAGAGGGATGCGGCGCCCGACGGTGCCGCATCCTTCGTTTGTCCGCCTGTCGCATCGCCGCCGTGACGTGATCAGTCCGCTCTCAGAACCTGCATCGTGTTGGTGCGTGTCGCACGGATGGCCGGTCCGAGACAGGCAACAACGCCGACAGTGAGCAGGATCCCCGCCCCGGCGACCATCGATGGCACGTCGTGCGGTGAGACACCGAACAAGAGCGAGGAAATGAACCGCCCCGCCGCGAGTGAGCCGAGCGCGCCGGCGATGACTCCGATCACTACCAGGCCGGTTCCCTGGCGAACGACCATCCGTATCAGCGATGGCGGAGAAGCACCCAACGCTATCCTGACACCAAGCTCACGAGATCGCTGCCTGACCACAAACGCAACGACGCTGTACACTCCAATGCCAGCTACCAGCAGAGCAAGCATTCCAAGTGAGCCAAACAGGACGGCGCCCAGTCGCCACGGACGAAGTTCGGCGGCGAGAATGGCTTCGGCGGGGCGTGAGCTGATGAGTGCACCCGGCAGCGCCAGTGACAATTGCGCCCGGATAGTGCTGGCCAACGCCGCAGTTGCTGAAGAACTCGTTCGAACCAGGATCACGCTCGGTAGTGTTCGGTCAGAGGGCGATTGGCTGAAGGGAACGTAGAACCGGAGTGCCATCTCCTCGAGCCGCCGAAACCCGTGAACATCCTCGGCCACGCCGATGATCGTGTGACAGGGCGTCTCTCTCGACCGCACGTGGAGGCACTTCCCCAGGGGAGTCTCACCAGGCCAAAGCGTCCGCGCCATGTTCTCGCCGATGACCATGACCCATGGCGACCCACGCGTGTCCGTTCTGTCAAACGCACGGCCTTGAAGGAGTCGTGTGCCGACGACATCGAAATACGCACCCGACACCGCGATGTATTCAGCCCGGTTCGTCGCTG
>CAMPKM010000390.1 GCA_946887155.1 uncultured Gemmatimonadota bacterium | reverse complement strand
GTTTCAGGGCGGGCACCGCACCGAAATCGGGGGCTGACCCCGATTTGTCCTTGAGCTTACAGGTCCCTGATCGAGCAGCCCTTTTCGCCACCGTCGATGATGCGGTGGCCGAATTCGCGGCAGGCGGCCAGTGCCGCCGATTGCGTCGGAAACGTTTCAGGACTCGAGAAGGCGCGCATCCGGACGCGGCTTCCGATCAGGACGTCGACCGTCCAGTGTCCCGATCCGTTGATCTGGAAGGTGCGCGGGGTGATGGCGAATCCACGGTAGTGGGTGGGAACGACTACCGTTTCAAAGGCTCCCCGTGAGGTCGCCCGTGTTGCCCGGGGAACCTCCACCGACTGGTCGCCGGTGGAGGTGGCGGGTCCTGCACCGCCTGACGACATCTCAGCGCGGGAGGAGAACGGTATCGATGGCGTGAATGACGCCGTTCGAGGCGCGGATGTTCGTCTTCACGATGCGCGCCTGGTCCACGTGATACTTCCCGGCAGTGGACGTCAGCTCGAGCGAGTCGCCGAAATGCGGCGCGACGGTGCGCGACTTCAGCTTCGGCGCCTTCACCCGTCCGATGACGACGTGATGACGGAGCATCTCGCCGAGGCGGACCTTGTCGCTGAACAGGTTATCGCGCTCTTCATCGCTCATTTTCTCGAACGCGCGATCGGTGGGGGCGAACACCGTAATGGGGCCGTCGGCGCGCAGCATGTCGGTCAGGCCCGCGTCGTCGACGGCCTTCGAGAAGGCATTGAGGCGGGTAATGGCCGAGCAGGCATCGAACACCGAATCGGCGATATAGGGCGACGGTTCCGCGGCGGGCTTCACCGGACTTCCCGCCTGGCGCTTCGGCGATTTTGCCGTGCTGCCGGGGGTAACGGGACGGTCGTCCGAGGGATTCGTGGCTGATGGCTTCATCGTGGCTCCGCGATTTCGGGGACATGCAAGCAAGCCGCCGAGGCAGAGGTTGTCAATCTTGTGACCTGAACATAAGTTTGACAACAACTCATCCCACGCCCGTGAAGAACGATCGCACCGCCAGGCGCGCCCGTACGCACCGACACCCCATGAAGGTCGTCACGAGGCGCACGGGTCTCAGCCCGGAGCTGCTGCGCGTATGGGAGCGCCGGTATGGCGTCGTCAGCCCCGGCCGCACGCACACCGGCCGGCGCCTCTATTCCGATGCCGAAATCGAGCGGCTGCACCTGCTGTATAAGGCGACGCTCGGCGGGCGCAGCATCGGGCTCATCGCGCACCTCTCCGCGTCGTCGCTGGCCACGCTGATCAGGCAGGACGGCGATGCGCAGCCGAAAGCCGCGAAAGCGAGTCAGCCATCGCCGGCCGCGCCGCCTAACGCCGATGGGTTCGTGCGAGCGAGCCTCGCCGCGGTCACGCGTTTCGAACCGGCCGCACTGGACGCCGCGTTGCGCCGCGCCGGCATTGCGCTCTCCGCCCCGGACTTCCTGAAGGCGGTCGTCGTTCCCGTTCTCAACAGCGTTGCCGCCCAGTGTCGCGAAGGCACAATGCGTTCGATCCACGGCCGGCTGACGGTGCTCGTCGTGCGCCGTGTGCTCGTCCGGATGATCGATCCGGCATCGGCGGCCGCGACGATGCCGCGGCTGCTGGTCACGACCATTCGCGGTCAATCGAATGGAATGGGTGCGATCCTCGCCGCCGCGGCGGCAGCGGCCGAAGGCTGGAACGTGACCTGGCTTGGCGACGAACTGACCGCGGAAGACATCGCCGAAGCAGCGAAGCTGTTGCGCGTTCGTGCCGTGGGGCTCGGGCTTTCCCTTCCCGACGGTGACCTTGCGGTTCGCGACGAAGTGCGTCGGCTGCGCGAGCAGCTTCCGGCGCGCGTAACACTGATGACGCGCAGCGAAGCTGCGAATGAGCCCCGCACCCTGGACGAAATCGGATCCATCCAGTTATCCGACCTCGAGGCGTGGATATCGCAGCTTCGTGGGACGGCCAAACCGTCTGCCCCGCCGCGCGCCTGACGTTGCCGTCAGAGGACCGGCGGGTAGTTTCGTGCCGAGTCGGTTGCTTCGCGCGATGAGTCGTAGCGCGTGAGACTGTCTTCGACGCCGCGGACGCCCCGTACACCCTCGATGCACTCCACCAGTTCGTCGGCTTCGTCGTCGAGTACCGCACCCGTGAGCATGACGACGCCATCATCGACGTCGACCTGAATGACGCTGGGGTGTGAAACGACCCGGCCAAGTTCGGCGCGCACCCGTTCCTGCACCACGGTGTCATCGGCCTCGTCCGGACTGAACGGTCGGCGAGCAGCCGCAGCCAGGCCACGTGCGTGATTGGCGAGGTCGCGACTGGTCTTTTCGACGGTATCGCTGGTGCGATGGGCAAGGCTGGTAACCCGGTCGGCGATGAGGCGTCGCCGGCGCCGGCCGCGCGCGGGGTCGAGCAGGTACATGGCCGCAGCGCCGATCCCGGCAGCCAGCAGCACCGCGGCAGCGGCCTCTGGTTGATGACGTGGTGGTGTGGCGGGTGACCGCATCCGGCGCGGCGTGAGGATTCCAGACATGATAGGCTCCCTTTCTGCCTGACGAGTGAATTTCGTCCGAGACAGGTTGTACACGGCAACCCGCAGATTGCTCGGCCGGGAACGCCACCGGAGTCAGTGGCGAGGCTGCTTCGGGAAAAGGCGGGCATCGCACCGTGCCTGACGGGGTACAGTCTGGTCGAGTGCATCCGCGTTATGCACTCGTCAACTGTTGAACGCGCCTGCTGATACATGAACCGGATAGTGACATGACAATCACAACTGCGCACACGCGACATCTCGCAGCCGTCGGGCTGCTCGTGCTGGCCTCGGTTGGTTGCAGCAAGGCCACGCCGGAAACGGAAACCGCCGCTGGACCCGCGACGATGAGGCTGGCTGTCCAGAACAGTTCGGAATTCCCGGTCAACGTGTTCGCCATGCCGTCCCTGCCATCCGCGAGGATTCGGCTGGGGAGCATCAGCGCGTTGAGCTCGGGCCAGCTTTCGTTACCGCAATCCGCGATCGGCCCCGGTGGAACGCTGAAGGTCGTGGTCGACGCGATCGGATCCAACACGAACTGGGTGTCGCCATCGATCACGGTGTCATCTGATACACGACCCTGCCTCAGGGTGCAGTCAGATGCGTCGGGCGACCTCGGACGCAGCACGCTCTACCCGCAGATCAGTGGTGGGTCTGGCTGTTCCTGATCCGTCGGCGATCGTTGAATTCAGCGGGGAGATGTTGTCGAGGCCTCGCCGCCTGACGAGAAAGGCTCGCCGGGCGGCGAGCCTTTGATGTGCCTGGATCGGCGAGAGCGGGCGACCGGACTCGAACCGGCGACGTCCAGCTTGGGAAGCTGGCATTCTACCAACTGAATTACGCCCGCAGGGCGATTCGAGAGCCAGCGGTCAGGATTGAACTGACGACCGCCCGATTACGAATCGGGTGCTCTACCACTGAGCTACGCTGGCAAACCACAGAGCATGCCCTGGCACGGACTCGAACCGTGACGCCTTGCGGCACCACCCCCTCAAGATGGCGTGTCTACCAATTTCACCACCAGGGCGAGGGATTGACGATTGACGATTGACGATTGGTGATTGACGATTGCTCAATCACAAATCACAAATC
>CAMPKM010000389.1 GCA_946887155.1 uncultured Gemmatimonadota bacterium | reverse complement strand
GTCGCGTGGTCGCCCGTTGGGCGGACGGCGAGCCGGCAGCGGTGGAAAGGCCAGTCGGTGCCGGCTGCGTTCGAACGATCGGATTCGACGTGCCTGACGTTGGCGACTTCACGATCACGCCGGGATTTCAGCGCCTCGCCGCGGCGCTTCTTGCTCCCTGCGGAAGCCGCCACGCGGGACGGCTCGCCGCCGACTCGCTCATTGCGGCGATCGCGAACCCGCCGGCACAGCCCTCCGCATTCGCGTTGCCTGACGAGCGCGGTTCGGCCAACCGGCTCGCGGCTGCGCTCATGGTGCTGGCGGTGCTGCTCTCCACGATTGAACTCGTCGTTAGGCGCCGAACACCTGCGCGGCGGGCGCTGGAGTCGGCTGCGTGACGACTCGTGAGCGCGTCCAGGCAACCGGCCGGTTCCTCGCCGCCATCGCGTCAGGCAGGAGTCTGCTCCTCGGTGCCGCGGTGGCGCTGGCTGTCGTCGCCGCGACCTGGCCGTGGGCGTCGCAGGTTCCCGCTGGTTGGCGATTCGGTGTCGCGCTCGTCGCCGGATCGATCACCGCATGGTGGGCCTATCGGCGGGTACGCGGACCAGGATTCGACATCGGCGCTGTTTCGCTGTGGATCGAAGAGCGCGTCCCCGTGCTCCGATATGCGCTGGTGACTTCGATCGAACCCGGTGCACCACCCGCGCTCGACCGAAGTGTGGCCGCGGTGGATTGGAATCCCGCCACGCGAAGCGCCGCGCGACGCTCGCTCCGATGGCCGCTCGCGGCTGTGGTCGCGTCGGCCGCCCTCTTGACCATTGCGATGGCGTTTGGGCCGGCGGTGACACGATTCGCCGATCGCGTGACCGGGCAATCGCGAATCACACCCGGCCTCCTCGACGTCACCGTGCAGGTGCAACCTCCGCGGTACAGCCGGCTCGGCGCTGAATCGTTCCGGAATCCACCGGTCGTTCGTGCACTCGTTGGCAGCCAACTGCGAGGGACTGTCGCTGGGGGATCGATCGCTGAATTGAGCGTCGGCGATGAACCTGTCCTGGACAGTACCTGGCGAGTCGGGTCGCAGCCGGCGGCGCTGCGGGTGCGGTCCGGTGACGACTCACGGCTGATCGCCATCGATCCCGTCCCCGACAGTACGCCGGTCGTGTCGCTGCGATCGCCCGCGAGGGACACCGTCCTGGCCGCGCCCGATGGTGAGTTCACGTTAGGTGCCGACGTGCGGGACGACCTCGGCCTGCGCCGGGCGGCGTTCGAGTACATCGTCAGTTCCGGCAGCGGCGAATCGTTCACCTTCCTCTCGGGCACGATTGCGGCGCGCCAGCTTTCCGGCGCCCGCGAGACCACGATTTCCGGGGAGATCTCGATTGCCGGGCTGAAGCTCAAGCCGGGCGACTTCATCCACATACGTGCAGTGGCGACCGATCTGCGTGACGACACCGCGTCTGCCCGTGGTGCCTCCGAGACGCGCACTATCCGCATCGCCCGCGCCGGGGAATTCGATTCCGTCTCGGTCGAAGCCGCGGCGCCGCCGGAAGAAGACAAGGCGGTCCTCAGCCAGCGGATGCTCATCAACCTGACCGAAGCCCTCGTCAGGCGGAAAGCGAGACTCGCTCGCACCGTGTTTGGGGACGAATCGCGCACCATTGGTCGCGACCAGGCCCGTCTCCGCAAGCAGGTGGGTGATATCGTCTTTTCACGGCTTGGAGACGATCCCAGCGGCGAACATTTCCACGGTGATGGGCACCAGCATGAAGGGCAGGAGCTGCGGCCCGCGATGACACCCGAGGAAGTGCTCAAGGCGGCCGATAATGCCACCAATGCCGCAGCCGGAAAGATGCTGGATTTCGAGAGCGACGAGACGCCGGTCGTTGCCGTGAACCGTCCGTTGCTCGAAGCCTACAACTTCATGTGGGATGCGAGCCGGGAGTTGAATCAGGCCGCGCCCGAGCGCGCGCTTCCTCCGATGTATCGCGCGCTCGAAGCCATTCAGCGGGCGCGTTCCGCCGAACGGCTCTACCTGCGCAGTCGCCCGCCGCGCGCCGTCGTCGATGTGGATCGGGCGCGATTGCAGGGCAGGGAAAAGGGATCACCGGCCGCGCGCGAGTCGCGCGCGCTCGCCACGGGCGTTGCCCGTGTCGCGCTCGCGCGCTTCGCGCGCCTGGTGGCGCTGGCCCGCACCGATGCCGCCGCGGCGGCCGATTCGCTCCTCATGTTGCGCATCGACCTCGTTGGCTCCCTCAGTACCGATGGCGCGGCCGTTGCCGCCGATGCCGCGACCGCACTTCGCGATGGCCGCGACGCGTCGGACCTGCTGGCCACGTTCCGGTCAGCGTTAGGCGCCGGCGCTGTCGCCACCGACTCGCTCTCGCGGTGGAGCAGCGCCCGGTGAGTGAATTCGTCTTCGCCACCGCGCAGTACGAGTCCGGCGACTGGGACTCGGCGCCGCTCGTGCCCGCGAATATCATCGACTCCATCGCCCGTTATACCGAGATCCCGGTCGCACCGACGGGCGTCGTCGTGGCGCTGTCGTCCGCCGACGCACTACGCTACCCGTTCCTGTTCATGACCGGGCACCTGCCGGTCCGGTTCACCGAAGCCGAGCGCACCGGTGTGCGGCGGTTCCTCGACCGGGGCGGGTTTCTGTTTGTCGATGACCACAACCACGACATCGACGGGCAGTTCCACAAGACCGTGACCGAGGAGATCGAACGCGCCGCCGGTCCGCTCGTGACCGTACCGAAGAACCATGAGCTGTATTCCGCGTTCTTCAGGTTTCCGGAGGGGCCGCCTAACACGAGCCACGAGCTCAACGGCTGGGGCGACAACCTCATCCATCGGGAGCTGAAAGCGGTCAGGCGCGGCACACGGATCGCACTGCTCTACAGCAACAAGGACTACAGCTCGGAGTGGAGCTACCACCCCGAGAACAAGCGCTTCTACAGCGTCGACAACACACGGTTCGGCGTCAACGTCATCGTGTATGCGCTCACCCGGTAGCGCGCGGCTGCTCGCCGAGCGCGTCCTGCGGGGAATCAGCGTGCTGGCCCTGCTCGTTATCGTTGCCAGGCTCTGGTCCGGGGCCGGCGGAACGGGCGTCGTGGGACGCACGCACACGTCCGGTCTCGATTCGGCACTGGTCACATGGTCGGCACTCCCGCCGGCCGGGGCGATCGTCGACGCCGACACATTGCCGGCTCCGGTACAACGAGATTGGCTCGTCGCGCTCCGGCGCACCGGAACGGAGGTACGCTGGACGTCGGCCGACTCGTCAGGCGGCGCGCTGGTGATCGAGGCTGGGCCCCAGCCGGGAGCGCCTGCCCGCGTGGTGGCTCTTGTGGAGCCGGCGCGGAGCGTACTGCTCGCCGATGCGCTGGGACAGATTGATTCAGCGACCGCGACTGACGATGGCGTCGTCTCGTGGCGCGCCAACCCGATCGGCCTGGCCAGCGCCAACGTGCATAACGCGATTGCCACCGCCGCACCGCGGGATTCGTTCTCACTGCGACCGGTGCTGGTGGTGGGACAGGCGGGGTGGGAATCCCGGTTCGTCGTGACGGCGCTCGAGGAAAGCGGTTGGACCGTCGCGGCCCGGCTGAGCGTCGCGCCCGGCGCCGTCGTCAGGCAGGGCGGCAC
>CAMPKM010000388.1 GCA_946887155.1 uncultured Gemmatimonadota bacterium | reverse complement strand
TAGTCGCGCGCGCCTTCGGGCGTGGGTTTGGTGAGGATCGGCGTCTCGATCTCGAGAAAGCCCATCGCGGTCATGACGCCCCGGGCGCGCTGCATGAGCCGGTGCCGCATAACGAGATTGTCCTGCAACTCGGTGCGCCGGAGGTCGAGGACGCGATGCTTGAGCCGCAGTTCCTCGGCGGCCAGCTTTTCGCCCTTGTTCCGCGCCACGGGGATGGCGGGCGTGATGGCGGGGCCGACGACTTTGATGGATGTACCGCGGACCTCGATGTCACCGGGAGCCAGCGCCGGGTTGCGACCATCCTCGGGCCTGGCGACAACGGCGCCTTCGATGAGCACGACCGACTCAATGCTCAACCGTTCGGCGACGGCCATCGCCTCGGGACCCGCCGTTTGCGGATTGAAGGAAACCTGGACCAGGCCAGTGCGATCTCGCAGATCGACGAACACGAGGCCACCGAGATTCCGGCTGCGATGAACCCATCCGCCAAGCCGGACCGGTTGTCCCACATGTTGCTGCCGCAGGACGCCGCATTGATGCGAGCGCAAACCTGTCGACAAACTGGCCTCTAACACGGAGCCTCCTGAACACGAAACGGGTTACGGGTTGCTGGAACTGCTTGCCTGGATGACCGGCCTGTGAGCGAACGCGTCGAGGCAGCGCTGGATACATGCGTGCAACGGTGACGCGAGAAAGTTGGCAATCTGTGTCAGGAGAGCGTCACGCGTGCGATCGCGAGCAGTCGTGAACATCGCGAACGGGAGACCATCTGGGCGCGGGTCGCGGATCCGGGCGCGAATCTCCGTCGGTAATGACGGCGCCGCGGGCGGGGACGCTCGCTTGGGGGTAGTGAGATAACATGATTGCAGGACTAATCTACGATTTGACGATGCAGTCTGGTAGTTAGGCCAGTTGACGTACCTTCTGAAGTCAGCCAAGTTAAGTCAATGCACCACAAAGCTTTTGTGAATAGCCTCAATGTCCCACTTGAGGCCGCGCCATTTCCCGATATTTGCCCGACGGAGCATCTGTCATGACGGCGGAACGGGAGACGCTTCTGAATCTCCGGCCCGACGATGCCGTGGCTGAACTGACCCGATTCATGTCGGAGATCGGTGCGCCGGGATATCGAGCGCGTCAGGTGGTGCGGCACCTGTGGATGAACCCGGCGCCATCGTTCGAGGACATGAGCGACCTGCCGCGCGAGCTGCGCGCCGGGCTGGCTGCTCGTTATGCACTCCCCCGGCTGGCCATCGACGTCGAACAGCGATCGACCGACGGCACCCGCAAGTTCCTGTTCCGGCTGGCGGACGGGCAGGCGGTGGAAGCGGTCGCGATCCCCGAAGGAAAGCGGCTCACGTTATGCATCTCGTCGCAGGCCGGGTGCGCGCTGCAGTGCGCCTTCTGCGCCACCGGCGCCATGGGATTCGCCAGGAACCTCGAGCCGTTCGAGATCGCGGGCCAGGTGCGGGAGCTGGCGTTCCTCGAGGAGCCCATCAAGCCGACCAACATCGTCTTCATGGGGATGGGCGAGCCGCTGATGAACTGGAAGGCGGTGGACGTCGCGCTCACGATCCTCAATCACGCGCAGGGATTCGGGATCGGCGCGCGGCACATCACCGTCTCGACCGTCGGCGTACTGCCCGGGATCGTCGCCCTGGCCGAGCGCCCGGAGCAATTCCGGCTGGCGATTTCGATCCACGCGCCGAGCGACGACCTGCGGCGGTCGCTGATGCCGGTAAACGTGAAGTATCCCCTGGCGCAGGTGATCGAGGCCGCGAAGCAGTTCGACCGGCGGGTGACGTTCGAGTACGTCATGCTGGGCGGGGTGAACGACGCCCTCGAGCACGCCATCGCGTTAGGCTTCCTGGCGAAGGAATGCGGCGCCTTCGTCAACCTGATTCCGCTGCACCCAGGCGGGACGGGGGCCTTCGTGCCCTCCACGCCGGCGGCCATGCGGCGTTTCACCGGCGAACTGAAACGGGCTGGCGTGGAAGTGGCAGTGCGGAAGAGCCGGGGCCTCGACATTGCCGCGGCCTGCGGCCAGCTACGGGTGGAACGGCTTCGACGGCGGCCGCCAGGTGCCCCCAAGCAGCACGGTGACGTCCAGGTAGCGTGACGAATCCGGGCGCGACTCCACCCGCGCCCCGCCTAACGCACGCGCCACCAGCTCGGCCCAGTCCTGCCGGCCCGACCGGGCAATCACCACCGTCGTGTCCTCGAACGGCGGCGGGTCGTTGCCGTAACGCACGACGTCGAACCCCGCATCGCGTAGCGCGAACGTGGCCAGGCGCGCGTACCCGCGCTGGCCGGAGTTGTTGAGCACCTCGACCTTGATGCGGACGTCGTCAGGCACGAGCACGGTCACGCGCTCCGGTGGCGCGACCGAGTCGCCTCGCCAGAAGGCGAACGCCACCGTGAGCGCCAGCACGCCGACCACGCCGGCCGCGATCCGTTTCAGAGTACCTGGTTCCATAACGCCGCGGTTTCCGGAAAGACCGGTTTCCCTTCCCTGATCGTCCACTCCAGCCTCAGTTGCACCACCTGCCGGAACACGCCGTCGAAATCGGTGGGCAGCGTCCGCGCGAGAAAGGCCCGCTCGGCCCGTGCAAAGGGCCGGCCCGGATCCAGGAAATCGGCCATGTAGAGCGCGCGACCGGTCCGTTCCCACGCGGCGTTACCTAACGTGTGCCAGCGGATGGCCTCGAGCACGTCCGGCCGCGATTCCCCCTCCGACGCCAGCCGGCTCGCCGAAGCCGGTCCGTGCAGCACCGTGAGCGGCCACGGCGCGTCCCCAGCCCACAGCCGAAGCTCGTCCTCACCGGCATCCCGCAGCGCGTCGTGCCACGCCCCCACGTCATGCCACGCCCGCGCCTCGTCAGTCGGCAGCCGCAGCTCCTCCGCCCACCGGTCGAGCAGCGCGGTCACTCGCGTGATGTGCGCGAGACGCTTGTCGGAGACTTTTGCCCAAACCGGAAGATCCATTCGTTAGGTCGCCAATCGTCAATCGTCAATCGTCAATTAATCCGCGTCAAGCGCCGGGTCAGGTCCGAAAGATGCGTCGCGAGTTCCCGGAGTTCCTTCGTGGCCGACTCCAGTTCCTGCAACGCGTGCGCCTGGTCCGACGCGGATCGCGACACCTCGTCCGATCCTTCGCGATTCCGGCGCGAAATCTCGTCGATGCGACCGGCGCGGTCACGGGTGACGGCAACGAACTTCTCCTGCTGGTGCGAAACCTCGGCGATGCGGCGCGACCAGGCGGCCGCTGAGTCGCTCGCCTGGAGGATCGAGGAGAGTGCCTGCATCGCTGATGCCGACAGCCCCTCGACGTCCGAGACCATTTCACGCCCACGGTTCATCTGGCGGGTCGCACGCTCCATCTGACCGGCAAAGCCCGTGAGGATCGTATTGGCGTCCTCGGATGCCTTGGCGCTCTGCGCCGCCAGACGGCGGATCTCCTCCGCCACGACCGCAAACCCCTTCCCTTCCTCGCCGGCGCGCGCCGCCTCGATCCCCGCGTTCAAGGCGAGCAAGTTGGTCTGGTCGGCCAGTTCACGAATCACGCGAATGAATTCCGTCATGCGTATCGCGCCCTGCTGCAGGTCGCCGATGAGCGCCGACGATTCGGCGACGATG
>CAMPKM010000387.1 GCA_946887155.1 uncultured Gemmatimonadota bacterium | reverse complement strand
CATGAGGCGGTTGTCGGTGTTCAGCACGACGTTCAAGCCGCGACGCAGGTATTCCGGCAGCGGATGCTGTTCGAGCGATGGCGTCGCCTGGGTCTGGACGTTACTCGTCAGGCAGACCTCGACCGGGATACGTCGGTCATTCACGTAATTCGTCAGCTCGGCGTCCTCGATCAGCCGCGTGCCGTGGCCGATGCGGTTGGCGCAGCATCCGTGGACCGCGTCGCGCACCGACGCGGCGCCGTCTCCCTCGCCGGCGTGGCACGTGCAGGGGATGTCGTGTTCGCGGGCATGGCTGAATGCTGCACCATGCGCCGAGGCCGGATTCCCCTGCTCCGCACCGGCCAGATCGAAGCCCGCGACCCCGCGTCCGTGATAGTCGACCGCCAGCCGCGCCATCTCGAGTGAAGCAGAGGGCGGCTGGGTACGCAATGCGCACACCAGAACCCGCGCCACGATGCCGAATTCCTTTTCCGCCCGGTGAAGGCCCCTGATGGCGGCTTCGAGGGCTTCGGCCGTGGTCAATCCGCCTCTCGCATTGAGGTTCGGCGCAAACCGGGTCTCCAGGTACCAGACACCCTCCTTTGACGCGTCCTCCGCGAGTTCATACGCGATCCGCTCCAGGGACTCCGCGGTCTGCATGACCGACAGCGTGACCGCAAACCTCGTCAGGTATTCCTCGAGGCTGTGCGCGTCGCGCACAATCATATAGTCGCGCAGCGACTCAGCGTCGTCGCGGGGCATCGGCACGCCGTATTCGCGACCGAGCTCGATCAGCGTCTCGGGCCGGACGGATCCGTCCAGGTGGCAGTGGAGTTCGGCTTTCGGGAGGCGCTCGAGCAGGGACCTGGTAACGACCGTCATTCGCCCTCGGCCCCGCGTCGGCGGTTGGAAACGATCCGCATGATGCTTCCGCCGGTGATAGGCGCGTCGGGGGCGAGGGGAAGCCCGCGACTGTCGGTCAGCGCGCGTTCGCCGGCGATTACCTGGGCTGCGACCGCGGGATCCCAGACGCGTACCGCATCGATGGCGGTGGCATTTGGCGCCACGTCCACACCCTTGCCGTTTACGTATGCGCGAATCGCGTCACTCATTTGGTGGCCTTCCGAGGATGCGCAAAGGTTCAAGCCGGCTGAAATGGGACGTTCGTCAGGACGCGCGGCCGGAACGCTGGGAGTCCCGGTTCGACTATGATTCTAAGGCAGCCGCAAGCACGGGAAAGCCTTGACTGAATGCCGGTTGCGACCAGTTCCAACTCGCACGGTCAGCACGGACATCTGCGTCCAACCTCCGACACACAACCGTGACAGCGACCTCACTTCATTTCGTACAAAGCCTTCGCATCGTCCTCGGTGCCGGAGCCAACCAGTGATCGATCCGTGAAGTCCCTCATCATCGGGATCGCGGGCGGAACCGGGTCCGGCAAGACCACCGTCGCAAGGAAGGTGGCGAAATCTCTTTCGGACTCGCCCGGTCCGGATGCGTCGGTGGTGTTTCTGGACATGGATGGTTACTACCGCAACTTCGGCCATCTCACGATGGACGAGCGGAGAAAAATCAACTGGGACCATCCGGACGCGTTCGATCTCGACCTGTTCATCGTGCACCTGAAGCAATTGGGCCGCGGCGAAGCCATCGACAAGCCGGTGTATGACTTCACGACCCATTTGCGAGGTCCGGGGAGCGAACGGATCACGCCGGCCGACGTGGTGGTGGTAGACGGGATCCTGTTGTTTGCGGACGAGCGGGTACGCGACCTGCTCGACGTGAAGATTTTTGTCGATGCCGACGCCGACATCCGGCTGGTCCGTCGCCTTCAACGTGACATGGCCGAGCGCGAGCGGCCGCTGGAGGAGATCCTGGAGCAGTACCTGGCGACAGTGCGACCGATGCACGAACAGTTCGTTGAGCCGGGCAAGCGATTCGCGGACATCATTGTTCCGCGTGGCGGGGAAAATGCCGTCGCCATCGAGATGATCCTTACCACGATTCAGCGACGCCTGCATGGGAGGCGCCCATGACGCAGAACAAGGAAAAGGGGTCAGTCACCTTTTCGCGCGGAATCCGCGTAAAGGTGTCTGACCCCTTTTTTTGCATGATGGCGCTCATTGCGCTGGTGCTGACGAGCGCCGAAGCACGATCCCAGGACGCTGACTCGACCAGGCGCGGGATTTCCGTGTCCGGGGTTCTCTTTCTGAACTACCAATACGGCGGCACCCGAGACGCCGGATCGGCGAACCGATTCGAGATCGATCGGGCCTACTTGACGGCGCGCGCCGCGACCAGTCGCCGGGACAGTATTCGTGTGACGCTCGATGTCTTCCAGCAACGCGATGACAACCGCGACGACTACTACAGCGGATGGTCGATGCGCGTGAAGTACGCGTATTTCAACCACGATTTTGTGCGCGACACCGGGCGCGGCGTGAGTGTGTTCGCCCGTCTGGGATTGATACCAACCGTCGTGATCGAGCAGGAGGAACGCTTCTGGCCGCGCGGCCTGTCACCCGTCGCTGTCGATCTCAACGGCTACTTCAATTCTGCCGATGCCGGCGTCGCGGTGGGCATGACGCTTCCGGACAGAAAGGGTGAGGTTTACGCCACCGTGGTGAATGGATCAGGCTACACCTCGCGAGAGACCGATCGGTACAAGGATTTCCAGGCGCGCCTGACGCTGACTCCCTTCTCGAGCACCAGCGGATGGCTGAGCGGTCTGGAGTTGACGCCATGGCTCAGCTTCGGGGCACGCGCGAGTGACTTTGTTGACGGCAAGGGCACCGTTTCACCGGTGACGGACGCGCGCCGCAAGCACCGATTCGGTTTTCTTACCACGTATCGCAACCATCGATTGGCACTGGGCGCGCACATCGCACGCCGGCTCGACGTAGCGGAAACCGCGGACACGCTGCAAGCGACTGCACCCAGCGCGCGCGATGTGACGGGACGTCTCATGTCGATCTTCGGACTCTGGCGGCCGTTCGCGACAGGAACGAGGACTTCACCGTGGTCCGTTCTCGCGCGTGTGGATGACGTAAGACCGGACGACGCATTGAACGCCGCACTGCGCCGCTACATCGTTGGAGCATCGCTGGATCTCGGCCCGCGGACATCCGTGACCTTCGACGTGCAATCGCTGTTCCCGAAAAGCGGATCCGTCACAACGCCATCCCGAACGTTTTTTCTGCACCTCATCGCGAACTTCTGAGGGGTAGAAAAGCAGTCAAAGAGTTGAGAGGTTGAACAGGGGAGAGGGACCAACAGGTTATTTCCCTTCTCGGCGTTGCGCCTTGGCAGCGCCATCAACCTCATCGACTCATCAACTCATTTCAACTCATCAACACTCCAGCATGACTGCGCCGCGGGTCCGCATCCTCGACCTGGCCTCGAAGATCCCGAGGCCGTCCGAAGGCTTGCGCCTCGCTGCCATAGACATCGGGTCCAACTCCATCCGGCAGATCGTCGCCGACGTCAGCCCGAGCGGCAACATCCGCATCATCGACGAAATGAAGGCCGCTCCTCGGTTAGGGGCCGGGTTGGCGCGGGCCGGCAAGTTGAGTGCGGCCTCGATGCGTCACGCGCTCGAAGCCGTGCAGCGCATGGCGACCCTGGCGCGGCAGCTCGGTGCCATCCGCATTCATGT
>CAMPKM010000386.1 GCA_946887155.1 uncultured Gemmatimonadota bacterium | reverse complement strand
CAGGTTCCACCGCCGCGATCGATGGCGATGCGGTTGCGTCCGAGTCGTTCGTCAGGCGGGCCGGACGGGCGCTCATCGTGTCGATCTACGGCGCCATGCGCGTCATCCGGCTGTACCCGCCGGAAAACGAGGCCGTGCGCAACGCCCTCAACGACCTGGTGACCGCTGGAAAGACGATCCTCGACCAGGACAAGGAGCTCGAGCTCCGGACGTCGGGGGAGTTCATCTTCGTGAACTCGACCCGGCTCCGGCTCGACCTCGACAACTACGCCAGCTTCAGCCACCTCCTGGCCGTGCTGCGGAAGTGCGGCGTCGGGACGGTGGCGGTTTCGTCGTCGGCGACCTCGCGCGACTGGCTGGTCCTGTTGTCGCAGCTGATGTCACTCAGTGCCGCCGGCGAAGACGTGACCGTGCACGATGTCACCGAGAAGCTCGAAGCGGCCGGCGTGCTGTCGTTCGAGCTCGGCCCGCCACCGGTCACCGATGACGATTCCGACTTCATGCGGCGCGCCAAGGAGGCCGCCAAGCGGACCTATTCGCACTCCGTCGCCGTCACGAAGGAGTGCATGGGCTCCGTCCGGATGGGGCAGGCGCCGAACATCAAGAAGATCAAGCGCGTCGTGCAGACCATCGTCGACCAGATCCTGAACGAGGAGACGTCGCTGGTCGGGCTCACCACCATCCGCGATTACGACGAGTACACGTTCACGCACTCGGTCAACGTCTGCATCTTCTCGGTCGCGTTAGGCCGCCGGCTCGGCCTCACCAAGCTGCAGTTGTTCGATCTCGGACTGGCGGCGCTGTTCCACGACATCGGCAAGTCACGCGTGCCGCTGGGCGTGTTGAACAAGACCGAAAACCTGACCGACGACGACTGGCGCTGGCTCGCCGCCCATCCGTGGCTGGGGGTCCTGGCGCTGTTCCAGATCCGCGGCCTGCACGACATGCCGTACCGGGCAATGGTCGTCGCGTATGAACACCACATGAAGACCGACCTCACCGGCTATCCACGGACGGTGCGGCCGCGGGACCAGAGCATCTTCAGCAAGATCGTGGCGGTGGCGGACGGCTTCGACGCCGCCACGTCGCGTCGCGCCTACCAGACCGTCCCGATGTCGCCGGCGGCGGTGCTCGCCGGCATGCGCGACAATCCGCGCCGCGGCTTCGACCAGGTAATCGTGAAGGGCTTCATCAACATGGTCGGTGTCTACCCGGTCGGCACGCTGGTGGTGCTCGATACCTTCGAGCTGGCCATCGTGCATTCGGTGAACCCCAACCCGGCAGCCATTTCGCGGCCGGTCGTACGCATCGTCAGTGACGATCGTGGTAACGTGCTGTACCCCGGCGAACTCGCCGACCTGACCGAGCAGCAATCGTCCGGCGTCTTCCGCCGCACCATCATCAAGACCGATCAGCCCGAACGTTATGGTATCACCGTCGGTGACTACTTCCTCTGACGCACTGCGCGACCGGTTCGCGTTGCTCGCGCGCGCCGGCCGCAAGGCGCTCGTTCCGTACATCACCGCCGGACATCCAACCCCGCAACGCTCCCTCGAGCTGCTGCGCGCGCTGGAAGCGTCGGGCGCCGATGTGATCGAGGTCGGCGTCCCGTTCTCGGACCCGATGGCCGACGGACCGGTCATCCAGGCGAGTTCACAGGCCGCGCTCGATCAGGGCATGACGCTCGACCGCACGCTCGACCTCGTTCGCCAGGCGCGGCTTTCGATCCCGGTCGTGTTGTTCAGCTACCTCAACCCGATCGTCGCCGGCGGCGCCGGCATCCTCGATCGCGCCGCGGACGCCGGGGTGCACGGGCTGCTGATCACCGACCTGCCGGTGGGCGTCGACCCGGAACGGGAACGCTGGATCGGGAACGGACCGCTGGCCTTCGTCCGGCTGGTGGCGCCGACCACGCCTGACGCGCGCATGCGCGAGATCGGGGCGCACGGCAGCGGTTTCGTGTACCTGATCAGCCGCCTCGGCGTCACCGGGGCGCGGGACGACGTGCCTGACGAGCTGCCCGACACGATCGGCCGGTTGCGTCGCGCCACGACGTTGCCGTTATGCGTCGGCTTCGGGATCTCCAACGCGACGCAGGCGAAGCGCATCGGGCAACTGGCCGACGGTATCGTCGTGGGGAGCGCCATCGTGCGCGCCGCGGGCGAGAGCGTAGCCGCCGCGGCTACCCTGGCGTCGACCCTGCGGTCCGCGCTGGACGAGGGATGATCCCGAGGGCGCCGGCGGGTCTCCTGGCTCGCCTGATGGCGATCGCCGGGACCGTTGTCCTCATCATCGGCGTCGTCATCGACCCCCGCTGGGTCGACCACCTCTGGGCCCTGGGGATCATGACGATCGCGGCGGCGCTGTTCCGCATGCGCTCCGTCTCGATCACGAAATTCGCGTCGCTGACCGTCGTGCAGGTGGTGGCGCTGACGGGGGCGCTGGCCGCCGGCGTGACGCCGACGGCGCTCGCGTTGTATGCCGGCGTCCTGCTGGCTGACCTGCTGCACCACCGCAAGACGTTCACGGCTTCATGGATCAACGCCTCGCGGGAGATGCTCACGCTGTACGCGGCGTACGGCATCTACGCCGCCGTGTCGATCGTCACGCAGACCGACCCGGGTGCGTTCGTGCCCGAAGCCGCGCCCGCGATCGCGGTGTTCTTTCTCTCCCACTTCATCCTCAATCGCGGGGCGCTCTACGCGACGCTCCTCACGCGCAACAAGCTGCTGCCTGACGAGCGGGCGCTCATCCTCCGCTACGAAGTCATCCTCTTCTTCGCGTCGATCGTTGCCACGATCGCCATCCTGCTCGCGCTGGCGCAGCTCGGGCAGCTCGCCTGGATCGTCATCGCCGCGTTCATGCTCATCGTCGGCATGTTGCTGCGCCGACTCCTCGAGGAGGCCGTGACCGCCGAGGAATTGAACCGCATCCACGCGATGGACGTGGTGGTATCGGCCGACGGAAGCCTCGACGAATCGTTCCGCCGGATCGCATCGCATGCCCACCGGCTGGTGAACTGGCGCGACTTCCGCATTCTCCGCGTCGACGACGGTGAGCCCCGGGTGGTGTTCAACGTGAGGGAAGGACTCCTCGAGGTGCCGCGCGCCGCGCACAGCAGCACGAGCCGGTTGCGCCGGATGGCGGCTGACAGGATGCAGCCGGTGGTCGTCCACGATGCCTATCGAGATGACCGCGTGAACGACGCCCGACCCGAAGCACGCAGCATCGTCGTCGCCCCGCTCCGGTTCGGCGACCGGCTCCTCGGCCTGCTCGAGATCGAGCACCACAAGCGCCAGGCGTACGGCGCCAAGCAGCTCGTCGTCGTCGAACGTTTCGCCGCCCAGCTCTCCACCACGATCCAGATCCAGGAACTCCGCTTGCCATTGGCCGATGCGCTCGATCGGCTCGAGAGCCAGATCGAACGGCTTGGCCAGTCGGCGCAATCGCTGCGAAATGGAGCCGAGTCGGTGGTTGGTCTCGTGTCGGACATCAACAAGGGCATTGTCGAAGAAGCGGAGGAAGCGACGCAGAGTCGTTCAGCGGCGGACGAGTTGTACCGGTCGACGTCCGCCATTGCCCGCGATGCCGGCGAAGCGGCCGCGGCGAGCGACCGTTCGAAACTGCTGGCGTCGGAGCACCATGCGACGGTAGCCGGCGCGGTCG
>CAMPKM010000385.1 GCA_946887155.1 uncultured Gemmatimonadota bacterium | reverse complement strand
GCGATGAGCTTCGCTTCCGGTGCGACGCCGATCGTGCCGATGCCGTTGTCGGGCGCCGCGATCGTGCCGGCCACATGCGAGCCGTGGTTGAACACGTTCGTGCGCGACAGGCAGTGCGTCTCGCCCGGCACGAACGACGTGGAGCCGGCGGCCAGCAGGTTCGGCGCGATGTCCGGGTGGATGCACGCCACGCCGGAGTCGAGCACGGCGACGACGACGCCGGCGCCACGATGACCCTTGTTCCACGCACCCGCGGCATCGATCGCCGCATGGCCCCACTGCAGGTCGAAGCGGGTGTCGTTGTCGCCGGACGCCGGCGGATTGGCGTAGTCGGCCTCGTAGTCCGCGGTCGCGGGCGGCAGGTCGAACTGCAGCTCGATGTCGCGCGCCACCGAGAAGATGCCCGGCACGCGGCTCGCGCGCTGCTGGAAACCGGCATCGGACGACTCGACGATCGCGAGGCCGACCTGCGGCAGCCGCGCCGTGACGACGCCGCCGGCCGCTTCGAGCTTGCGCGCGAGCGAGGCGTCGAACTTGTTGCCGTTGGCGGTCACGACATACGTGGCGGCCTGCGCGGTACCCGCACACACGAGCGTTCCCACGGCCACCGCGATGGCCTTTGCAAGCATCTTCATGAAATCTGGTCCCTTCCCCGGTGGCGCCGGGAGGATCCCGGGGCCCGGGTCGACCGTAACCGTGACGCCGATCACATGCATGTTGCGACGCACCATCAGCGTTCGGGGCACGCGCGTGCAGGAATTCGCCGCTAGTCGCGCGCCATCGGAACCACCCGGCTGATTTCGCAGCCGCGCTCGAACATCGGATTCGCGGGCACGCCCATGGGCTCGAACCCGGCCGACGGGTAGTCCTTCAGTGCCACCTTGTCGCCGCGGATGTCGCGCCAGTGGCGGCCTCGGACCTCGACGCCCTTCAAAGGGAGCGTCGTGGTCAGGTTCTCTTCGCGCACGCGCAGCGCGTCGGCGAGTTCGCGACGGTCATCGGGGATTCCTTCTCACTGCCGACGCGCGGATCAAAAGGTCCTGCGCCAGAAAAACGCGCCGATCGCCGCGGCGGCGAGCAGCCAGATCGCCACGATGCCGACGGCCATCGCGCGGCTCGTGGGCCGGTCGGCGCGCGCCGCTGCCTTTTCGCGGGCGGATCGCACCACGTCGTCCGGAACCAGGCGCAGCACCAGGGCGACGCCGAGCGGAACGATGAACAGATCGTCGAGATAACCGATCACGGGAATGAAATCCGGAATCAGGTCGATCGGGCTCGCCGCATACGCCGCGACACCGAGGGCGAGCAGGCGCGTCGGCCACGGCGTGCGCGGATCACGGGCGGCGAAATAGACGACGAGGCTCTGCTGTTTCAGCGCGCGGGCCCATCGGCGAAGGCGTGACATGCCGCGCCCCGCTCAAACCGGTGGCACCGTCTGCGCTGGCGCGAGCCGAAGTCCCCACCAGACGGCCACGATGCCGACCACGACGCTGCCGAGGATGTAGAACAGCGCCAGCCCGGTCTCGCCGCGGCGCAGCAGGTTGAAAGATTCCAGTCCGAATGCCGAGAACGTGGTGAACCCGCCGAGCACGCCGGTGACGAGGAACAGCCGCGCCGATTCCGGCACCGACGGGCGCGCCAGTACGCCGGCGAGCACGCCGATCAGCGCGCACCCGAGGCAGTTCACCGCGAAGGTGGCCCACGGAAACCGGCCGGGGGCGGCCGGCGAGAGCGCCAGCGCGACGGCATAGCGCGCCACCGAGCCGATGAAGCCCCCGAGTCCGACCCAAAGCCAGGCGCTGATCTGCATGCGTGTCCGCTCAGTCGGGAATCTGGCCAGCAAGGACCACTGGACCTGAGCCCAGAGTACCGCTGCGGGCACAGATCATCGTAATGGCCCGCTCCACGCATCCCGGGGCGACCGTGAAACGGTGCGATGCAGCCTACGCCCGAGTTGAGCCGCGCCGAGGCGTCGGGCCGAAGGATTGGTCAGGACTCGGCCGCGATGGTGAAAGCAAATGAGTCCGAGGATGGAGCTGCAACCAATGGGCGGACGACTTCCTGCTCTGCGCGATAGATCGCAACAACGCGCCCGACATTGGCGCGGCTGAAGTCACGGTTTATTGCCGCGCCTTCGGGAGTCAATTGCACCTCCCATCGCTGCATGCCTGTCGGCTCATCAGTCGTGCGCGTGATGCCAGACACATGCTCAGGCCTGATCACCGCCTCCAGGACGGGCTTTCCGTCCATGACTGGCCGTACGCTGAGCCTGCACTCATCCTGGGAATCAGTTGCCGACGCGCTACCCTTGACGCGTACGTAATTGAACGACTCGGCGAGTTGCCAGTCAGCCCCGTTCCTGGATGTGTGGACATTGAACGGAACGATGTTCCTGTCGGTGAAAGGGCCGATCCTGATGCGGGTAGCCACGCCATCCGTTTGATCGACGTACTCAAGAACTCCGTTCTGGAGCGTTCCCTTCTCATGCGTCTCGTAACGGCCGCCACTGCCGATGCCCGTGTAGACGTAACCTTGATCCGGCACAAAGCCGAGAACGCTCATGGAATGTCCGATCGTACCGTCCTCTCGTCTTGATTCGGTGTTGCAGACGATATGCCGCGCACCGTGGTACCAGGCACACGTCTCTTCATAGGTGGTTTCTTGGCCGGGGATGGTCCAGACGCCAACGAGACCTTCAAGGGCTTCGTACCCTTCGTGCCGGGCCTTGTCCTGGCTGTGGCAGGGGAAGGCAACCAGCAACGCTGTCACAAGAAGAGCGTGTTTCACTGGAACCTCCTATGGAGCCGCCTGACGCCGGACTTGAGCCGCGGCGCGGGGCGACGTCGGCTTGAACGAATTGGGCGCCACACGATATGCCAGCAGTACAAACGCGATGCCTGTGGAAATGCTCACCAGCAAGGATATCCAGCCGACTTGCCCGGTCCAGCCCTCTCCCGCCCAGACGAGAACGCCGGGCAACGAAGAGAACACGAAGGCGGTGACCGGTGACGCAAGGCGCGTTCTGAGCGCTAGCCATAGACTCGGAAGGCCATAGCAGATCAAAGCCGCCGCCATTGCGGGCGCGACCAGCAGCGAGACCAGAACCGAATCAGCGAGCAGAACCAATGATCGCTCGAGGGAAGGCGATTCAAAAAGCGCGAGATATGCGGCAAACACGAAGACGCCGACCGGCAAACCCGACAACCCCGACAGGAGCAGGTTTCTATAGGGTCGATCCGGTATCCGACGCAGCATGTCGAGTTTCCTGACGCCTGAGTCAAGTCGTGCCGAAGGCCTCACCGCGCTCTGACCTGGTGATGAAAAGACCCCTTCTTGATGCTCTCGTAAAGCAGCCAGCCGCGCTCTACGGTTCTTTGATCGCTGACGATTTCACTGCAGTCCGAATAGCGGGCGCGGATTCTGTAGCTGATCTGCTGCGGCGACCCGGTGGGCGGCATTACGTACAAGTCGACGCCGGGTCCTTTCACGGAAATGGTCTGTCCTTTCAACTCCAGAAGATACTCCGGATCGGAGCACTCCTGTCCATCAAACACGCGGACGATGAAGTGATCGGACTTGAATCTACCCCAAACCGTCGCGACGAAGGCCCCCACTGCAAATCCCACAGCCAGACCCACCATGAGAATCGCGATCGTCATCCAGAGCTTCATGGCCTAAC
>CAMPKM010000384.1 GCA_946887155.1 uncultured Gemmatimonadota bacterium | reverse complement strand
CGGGGCCGGACGAGGCCGCCGTGGGCCGGGCTCGCGCACGGGATGCCGTGCTGACCAAGCCTGCCGGTTCCCTCGGCCGGCTCGAGGAGATCGCAATCTGGCTTGCGGCGTGGCAGGGGAGGGTACCGCCGCGGGTCGACCGGCCGGCGCGTCGCCGGCACTTCGATCCGGCGCGCTCCGCTGAGATACTGCCCCGTGAGCGACTTCTTCACCCTGAGGATGTCGGCGACGGTCCCCTCGGCGATCACGTGGCCGCCGTGCTTTCCCGCGCCCGGTCCGAGGTCGATCACATGGTCCGCCGCGCGAATCGTCTCCTCGTCATGCTCGACGACGATCACCGTGTTCCCGAGGTCGCGGAGCTTCTCCAGCGTGCGCAGGAGCCGCTCGTTATCGCGCTGGTGCAGCCCGATCGACGGCTCGTCGAGGATGTAGAGGACACCGACCAGCCGCGACCCGATCTGCGTCGCCAGGCGGATGCGTTGCGCCTCCCCGCCCGACAGCGACTCGGCCGCCCTGCCTAACGTTAGGTAGTCGAGGCCGACGTCGACCAGGAAGCGCAACCGCTCGCGAACTTCCTTGAGGATCGGGCCAGCGATGCCCGCGTCGAGGCCAGGCTTGCCGTTTGCTCGAACCGGCACCGAATCGACAAACGCCTGCGCGTCGCCGATCGAATAATCGCCGACTTCCCCGAGGTTTTTGCCGTTGATCGTGACCGCCAGCGATTCCGGCTTGAGTCGCTTTCCGCCGCACGCCTGGCACGGCTTCACCACCATGTACTCCAGCAGGTCCTGCCGGACCATGTCGGACTCGCTCTCGCTGTACCGGCGTTGCACGGAGACGAGAATTCCTTCCCAGGTCGGGGCATGGGGCGCGGTGCCGGGGGCCCTGGACCTCGGGGACTTCTTGCGAACCTCCGAAGAGACGCCGGTGCCAAACAGCAGGGCGTCCTTGACCTTCTTCGGCAGCTTGCCCCACGGGGTGTTCAGGTCAAAGCCAAGCTGTTTGGCCAGTCCCGGGAGAATCACGCGCTTCAGGTAACCGTCAGGCTCACCCCACGGGAGAATGACGCCCTCGAGGATCGAGATGCTCGGGTCACCGATGATGAGTTCTTCGCTCACCTCGCGCCGGGTACCGAGGCCGCCGCAGGCAGGGCACGCGCCAAAGGGTGAGTTGAACGAGAAGTGTCGCGGCTCCATCTCGGGCAGCGAGATGCCACAGTTCGCGCAGCCGTACCGCTCCGAAAAGAGCTGCGACGTTCCGGTGGAACCTTCATAGCGCTTCACTTCGACCGTGCCATCGGCAAGCCGTAGCGCCGTTTCGAGCGAGTCGGTCAGCCGCCCGCGATCCTCCGCCCTCACGACCAGCCGGTCGACAACGATCGAAACGTCGTGATTGACCTTGCGATTGAGCTTGGGCGGGCTCGCCAGCTCGATCACTTCGCCGTCCACCACCGCGCGGACGAACCCCTGCTTACGGGCGTTTTCGAACAAGTCGCGGAACTCGCCCTTGCGCGACCGCACAAGGGGCGACAGCACCTCGATCCGGGTGCCGGCCGGCCACGACAGGACGATGTCACTGATTTGTCCGGCGCTCTGGCGCTCCACGGGTCGACCGCAATTCGGGCAGTGCGGCGTCCCGGCGCGCGCGTAGAGCAGGCGCAGATAGTCGTGGATCTCGGTGACCGTGCCGACCGTCGAGCGGGGGTTGTGCCCGGCGGATTTCTGCTCGATCGAAATCGCCGGCGACAATCCTTCGATGGTGTCGACGTCGGGAGTCTCCATCAGCCCCAGGAACTGCCGGGCGTAGGAGGACAGCGACTCGACGTACCGGCGCTGCCCTTCGGCGTAAATGGTGTCGAAGGCGAGGGATGACTTCCCCGACCCCGACAGCCCCGTGACGACCGTGAGACGGTCGCGGGGGATTATGACATCGATGTTCCGGAGGTTGTGCTCCCGCGCACCGCGAATGACCAGGTTCTCGCCAGACATAGACTCGTAAGTTCTTTGGCGGCGAGGGTTGCTTCAAGTCGGCGGATACGGGTCTTCGGGGCAAAGGGGGCTGAAGGGCTGACTGTCGAGGCTGTTTGATCGTCTGATGGAGTTGGGGAGTGGAACAGTTGAAGAGTTGGTGCCCTCACGACCTCACGACCAAATGACTGACGGTATTCACGGAACTGCACTCGAACGATGAGTCGTCGAGGATTGCTGGCGGGATCGGTGCTGGCCGCTTGGGCGCTCGGAATCGGCGTCCTCTTTGCGCGCGAGATGAATCCCTCGGTGGAGGCAAAGCTGGCCGAGGCGGCGCTTCGAATCGTGCCGGTCACGACGTACTTCACCGTGGAACGCGATGGCCGGCATATCGGGTTCGCGTCGGTGGCGATCGATACCGTGCCGCAAGCGCTTCAGGTCACCGAATACGTCGTGACCGACTCGCAGCCTGGCGTACGCCGCACGGATCAACTGACGGTGCGGCTCTCGCGCGGTTTGTCGTTGCGCGATTACGAGTCGACATCTGTCGCCGGCGCGGACACGACGCGCGTTCACGGAACCGTGACCGATTCGAGCCTGCACCTGAACGCCGGCGGAAGCACGACGACGCAGCCTGTGGTCGGACCCCTCTTTGCCGGCATCATCGGCACGACGATCACCATGCTGCTCGATGAGCCGAAGGTCGGATCGACGAACGAGTTGCGAATGGTCGACCCGTCAACGGGTCGCTCGATGACTCGCGCGACCCGTATCGCCGCCGAATCGCTGTTCGTGGTGATCGACAGCGCCGTCGCCGACTCGTCAGGCAGATGGTTCGCCGTGCACAAGGACACGGTGCGCGCGTGGCACATGATTGCAGCGGCACCAGGCGCGCTGGATGCGTGGGTGGATGCGCAGGGACTGCTGGTCCAGGCAACCCTCGACAACGGACTGTTGCTGCGGCGGACCGCGTTCGAGCTCGCTTTCGAGAACTGGCGCCTGGCCAACCCGGATCGCGCCGTATCCGCGCGTGGTGGTGGCACCGTGGTGCCCGGGACCTGGCTCGCCAGTGGAGCGCGACGTCCCGACCGCTACACCGATTCCCTGCAGGTGAAGCTCGGAGGATCGGTGCCGCGCGAATTCTCCGCGCGCTTCGGGCGCGGATTCCGCGCGGGCAACCGGATGACGTACACGAGGACGCCGGAATCGAGATTGCTGGCGAGGTTCACCTTACCGACGTCGGAACGCTGGCGCTCGGTCTTCACGAAGGAGCTCGCTCCCGGGCTGCACATCGAGAGCGATGACCCCGCCTTCGCGCGACGGGCCGCCCGCCTCGCGGCCGGTGATAGTGATCCGACCGCGATCGCCCGGCGCATCGTCCGCTGGGTGAATGACTCGATCGCCGCGAGGGCAGGCGCGAAACCGCTGACCGCTCGTCAGGCACTCGACGCGCGAGCGGGAGACGCCCGTGAATTCGCTCTGCTCGCAACGGCGTTGCTCCGCGCCGCGGGCATCCCCGCCCAACCCGTCACGGGCCTGTTGCAGGTCAACGGACGCTTCTACCTGCACGCCTGGACCGACGTCTACCTCGGGCGCTGGGTCCCCGCCGACGCCATGCTCGGCCAGTTCCCGGCGGATGCCTCACACATCGCGTTTCTGACTGGCGCCGCCGATCCCGGACCCGATCTCGCCCGCGTGCTCAGCCGGCTCGAGATC
>CAMPKM010000383.1 GCA_946887155.1 uncultured Gemmatimonadota bacterium | reverse complement strand
GCGTTCTTCGCGAAGTTCTGCAGGGCGTCGCAGCCGTGCACCACCGCCCGTTCGACGGCGCGCTCAACGTCCCACCGATTATGAAAGCGCACCTCCGCCTTGGCGGGATGGACGTTCACATCCACAGCATCGCCCGGCATCTGGATTTCGAGCGCGAACGATGGACGGAGTCCGGGGGACAGCGCGGTGCGATAGGCGGTTTCCACCGCCCTCGTCAGGCCGTTGTCGCGAATCGTCCGTCCATTCACGATGAGCGCCACTCGCCGTGATGCCGTTCCAACGTCGGCGGGCCGCTCAGTCAGGCCACTCACGCGAATGGGACCGGTGACCGTATCGACGTCGAGGAATCGCTCGGGAGCGGAAGTCCCCCAGAGTCCAGCGACACGATCGCGCAGTGTGCGGGCGGGCGCTAGCGACATCACCTCCTTGCCATCGGACGTCACACGGAGCCGGACATCGCGCCGCGCCAGCGCTATCGACGTCACGACGTCATTCGTCGCTCGCCATTCGGAGCGTGTGCCGCGCAGGAATCGCGCCCGGGCCGGCGTGTTGAAGAACAGGTCTTCGACCGAGACGGTCGTTCCCTTCCGGCGCGCGGTATCGGTCACGTCCTGCAGCGTGCCACCAGCAGCCTGCACTTTCGTTCCTGCTCCGTCGACCGTCGATGTCGTGACCGAGAAGCGGGAGACCGAACAGATGGCGGACAACGCCTCACCGCGAAACCCGAAGCTGCGCACACCCACCAGGTCCGACGACGTGCGGATCTTGGACGTCGCGTGACGTTCGATCGACAGCGTTGCATCGTCGCGGTCCATGCCCGTGCCGTCGTCGCTGACGCGGACCAGCCGGCGACCCCCTTCTTCGAGGTCGATGTCGACCGTGGTGGCTCCGGCGTCCAGTGCGTTTTCGACCAGCTCCTTCACCACCGATGCCGGCCGGTCGACGACTTCACCGGCGGCAATCTGGTCAGCGACTTCACTCGAGAGCAGCGCGATACGAGCCATGTCACCGCGAAATGCTGAACGAACCCTCGGCGATCGAGAGCTCCTGCAAGCGTCCGCCCTCGACCCAGCCACGCCGTCCGTCGGCGAGTTCGACGCGCGTCCAGGCGCCCTGGTGACCAAGCACCTTCGCGACTTCGCCGGGAAGCGCTTCCACACCCGCTTCCGACGACAACACCGGCATCGCGCGGAGTTGCGTGGCCGACGTAACGACGGCGGCGTTGCGCCCCTCGATCACGTCCTGCTGCTTCACCCCGAGCGCCAGGATCACGAGCGCGCCCGCCGCCAATGCGGTTCCGACGGTGTTGAGCGGCAGGTGGCGCCGGCGGCGCGCGATGGCCAGCAGGACGAATCCCGAGATCCAGAGTGCTCCTCCCACTCCGCCTAACAAGTTCAGCGAGACCGGCGGCACGCCGTGCCAGAGGCGAGGGGTACCCGGTGCCAGGCGCAGGTTGTCGCGAACGTCTCTCGCCATCGGATCGAGGCGCATCGTCCGCTGCCAGCCGATCACCGCCGCCGCCGTGTCCTCGAGCTGCCAGGAGGCCGCGGCAAAGTTGTACCAGGCATCGGGGGCGCGCGGACGGGCCTGGGCGAGCTCGAAGAAAGCCTGGCGCGCGGAGCCGAACTCGCGAGCATCATACGCCTCGAGTCCGTTCGCGAATACGGTGGACGCGACGACGTCCTGGCTCGCCGCCCAGGCGGTCGCCGAGAGCAGCAGCATGGTGCCCACCCCAGCGGCAGATCGGGTGGCGCGACGGGCAGCAATGGCCGCCCGGGAGCGCGCTTCCAGGTCGATCGCGCGCAGGAGAATGATCGCACGTTCAGGACTGGGTGTGGCGGTCTCTCCGCCACCGAACACGGACTCGTCGAGTATGCCTAACAGCGCGGCGGCATCGGCGGCCGTCGACTCCGAGACGCCGGCCCGGCGCAAGGCGCGCCGCAGCAGGTCCCGGTCGGCCATGTCAGCGGCGCTCACTTGCGTGCGCTCGGCTACCGCTCGCGCAAAGATACGCCTGACGAGCGCCGGATCGGCGCTCCCGTGCTGCACCGCGCTCCGGAGCTGGCCTTCAGGCGACGTCACCGGGACGATCTTCTGCCGCCGGCCGAACGCGATGAAGAGGAACGGAAACGGCGCGAGGCCCAGCAACAGCCAGAAGAGCGTTTCCTCGGTGATGGGCGCTGGAACCTGCCCTTCGTAAAGGCGCCGCAACGGCAGGACGGGCGTCGAGTCGGACGCGCTCGACGATGCAATGACCGGATCGCCACTGATGGAAATCGTGTCGCCGCGGCCAAAGGCGACCTCGTACTGCTCCGAGTACGGGTTGAAGAACGGATACCGGATGCCCGGCACCGCCTGACGGCCCGGGCGCACCGGCGTCAGGATGTAGTCGAACTCCTTTCGCCCGCGTACGAGCGTCGTCGACGAATCCATCTGTACGCGCACTGCGCCGGGTACGACGTCCGCCCAGGGCACCGAGAGGTCGGGTCGCGGGAGCAGTGAGACGTTACCGGTGCCCACGACGACCGCCGTGAACGTGAAGGGATCACCGGTCCGCTGGCTCCGGCCGTCGAGCCGGGTCTGCAGGCTCAGTCGTCCGACCGCGCCACGATACCCCGGCGGGCGGCCATTGGCTGGTGGCTCCCTGGCTATGACGACGAGCGACTGTGTTCGTGCGGAATGGCTCTCCTCGCGGGCAAAGAACGAGTTGCTGAGCGGCAACGCATACTCGAGCCGCGCCGGCGGGATTTCGTGGCGCCCGGCCGTCAGCGGGAACAGGGCGCGCTGGAAGACGTGAACTTCATAACGCCTGGACCCCGCCTGACGCGGTACGCTGTTGAGCGACGCGAGGTCGTAGGCGAGCATCGACCGCAGTTCCGGTGGAACGAACACCGGATTGCGACGCAGGCGAGCGCGGATCTCGTCGCTGAGGAAGACACCGACCTGGTAGGTCGCCTGCTGGCCCACCCAGACCGTGTCGGGGAGCGCCATCGCGCGAAACGCGATGTCGTCCGCCGGATCGAGCTGGGCGCGACCGGCGATGCCGGATGCTGCCCGGGGCTCGTCCTGCGCCGCCAGCTCGGGAGCGACCAGCATGGCGAGCGCCACGCGCAGCGCGCAAAAAACCAGACGACGGCCCGGAACGGACCTGCTACGTTCGTTCCGCCCCGCGCTCCGCGCCGGCGTCACCAGTCCTTGCCTCGACGCGTCGTCGTCGGCCGGGTCTCGCGCTGCTTGCGGCCCTGCACCGCCTGCTCGTCACGAGCGGCGCTGGCCAGGAGCTGTTCCGCCTGCTCGCGGCCTAACGATGGAGGCGGCGGCTGGGACGGATCCTGTCGCGGATCCGGCTCGTTCTGCTGCTCCTGTTGCTGCTGGCTCGAACTGCTCGAGGTCTGGCTCAGCTCCGTGAGCGCGAGTTCGTAGTTCCACTGTGCGTCCGCGTCACCGGGGCGCATGAGGAGGACGCGCTTGTACAGCTCGACGGCCGTCGCCAGCGCGCGGCGCGTGGAATCCGCTTCCGTTGCGCCGGCGCGACCGATCTTCAACGGGGCGAGGCCGAGGTTGAAGACGGCATCGGTGACGCGGAAGCGGGCCGGAGCGAGGGCACCGGTGAGAACGATGGTCTTGCCGGGGATACCGCGCAGGGCCTCCGCGGTGACGCTCATGGTATCGGTGCCGTGGGTGATGAGG
>CAMPKM010000382.1 GCA_946887155.1 uncultured Gemmatimonadota bacterium | reverse complement strand
GGGCGACGGTTACCGAACGGCTTCGGGAACCGGGACTGGAGTCAGCCAGTTGTGACGGTCGGGCACTTTTCCTTTCGCGATGGCCATGAACTCCGACTGCAACGCGCGCGTGACGGGGCCGGGCTTTCCGGTGCCGACCGGGATACGATCCACCGTCCGTATCGGTGTGATCTCCGCTGCTGTGCCGCAGAAGAAGGCTTCGTCGGCGAGGTACAGCATTTCGCGTGGAATCGTCATCTCGCGCACCTCGTACCCCAGATCCTTCCCGAGACGCATCACCGTGTCTCTCGTTATGCCGTGCAGGATTCCGGCGGCTATGGGCGAGGTGTACAGCACACTGTCACGAACGAGGAACAGGTTTTCACCACTGCCCTCGGATACATGACCGAACGAGTCGAGCGTGATCGCCTCGTGATATCCGTCCTGCCGCGCTTCGATCTTGGACAACTGGGAGTTCAGGTAATTCCCTGATGCCTTGGCCATCGTGGGATAGGTATCCGGAGCGGCCCGCCGCCAGCTCGAAACACAGGCATCCGCTCCTTCCTCGTAGGCCTGGTGGCCGAGGTACGTGTTCCACTGCCAGCAGATGATGAACGTCTCGACCGGAACGCCGATCGGGTAAAAGCCCATCTGCTCGCCGGTGCGGATGGCGATCGGCCGGATATAGCAGGCAGTCAGGTCGTTGGCGGCGATGGTGTCGACGGTTGCCTGTGTCAGCTCGTCGACCGAATACTGCATCGGCATCCGGTAGATGCGGCAGGAGTCGTGCAAACGGCGCATGTGATCCCGCAAACGGAACACGGCACCGCCCGCCGGCGTCTGGTACGATCGAATGCCCTCGAAAACCGCCGATCCGTAGTGGGCGACGTGCGACAGGACATGGATGTTGGCGTCTTCCCAGTTCACGAGGACGCCGTCACGCCAGATTTTTGCCGTCTTGCCCGAAGCACGGTCCTGCGTTCCCGAGGACTGGTCTTGCATCGCCGATCTCCCGTTAGCGTTGGATTGCTGATCGAAAAGTAGCCTGCCCGCAGCGACCCGGGCCAGCGACGAACGAGCGGGTCAAAACAGCGTCTGACCCCGTTTAATGCGAAACAGCGTCTGACCCCGTTTTATTCGCGAGGTCTGCAGCGGCGCTACGAATCGACTCGACCGACTCGCTGATGTCGATCGTGAGTTGTCCGTTTCGCACCAGTTCGCGGCCATTCACGGTCACGAGTTTGGCCCCGCGGCCGGATGTCGCATACAGCAGCGCCGATTGCGGATCCTGAATGGGAATCGCGTGGAGTCCGTCCAGCGGGAACGCGGCCAAGTCGGCGGACTTCCCCACCTCGAGTGTACCAATCTCGGTGTCGAGTCCGAGCGCGCGCGCCCCGCCCCGTGTCGTGAGGTCGATCGCGGTCGCAGCGGGAATGACGTCGTATCTCCGATGGGATGCGCGCGCGAACAGCGCCGCCAGCCGAGCTTCATCCAGCAAATCCATCCGGTTGTTGCTGGCGACCGAATCGGTGCCCAGTCCGACGACGATCCCGGCGTCGAGCATCGCCGCCAGATCCGCCGAGCCGTGACCGAGCTTGGCGTTCGAGGCTGGACAATGCGCGACGCTGCAGTCGTGATCCGCGATTCGACCCAGGTCGTCAGCGTCGACGCGGACGCAATGAATGAGCAGCGGACGTGCCTTGAGCACCCGCGTGCGGTCGAGGAGCGAAATGGTCGACACGCCTCTCGGCAGCACATCGATCGACCGCGCGCGAAGGGCATCGGCAAAGTCCCCTTCGGCCTCCGTGACCAGCCGGTGCTCGGCCTCGCTCTCGGCGGCGTGGATCGCCACGGGGAGCTTTTCGGCGAGCGCCATCTCACCGGCGCCGGTGAAGAGGGCGTCGCTCACGGAAAACGGCGCGTGCGGGGAGATGCCGGTACGCACGAGCGGCGTATCGAGAGCACGGTGCTTCGAGACTTTCGACGCGAGATCCTTCAAGGCGGGGCGCGCCTGTTCCGGCTGCGGCCCGAACACCTCGAGGTACATCACGCCTCGAACGCCCATCTCACGCAACGCCTGGTGGACCACGCCCGATTCGCAGGTGTCGGCGTAGGTCGTGATACCGGCGAGCAGTCCTTCGGCAATGCCCACGCGGGCCGATGCCAACAGGCGTTCCCGGTCGAGAATCTCCTGGCGCGCCTTCGTCAGGCGGATGACCCAGCGGCGGAACGGAAGATCCTCGAGCCAGCCACGCATCACGGTCAACTCGAGATGCGTATGCGTGTTCACGAGACCGGGGAGCAGCGCGCAATCACCCAGGTCGACGCGATCGCCTGGCGGAGCGCCGGCGGCGGGGCCGACATACGTGATGCGGCCGTGTTCTACGCCAACGACACCGTCCTCGATCGATGGACTCGAGACCGGGACCAGCCATTTGGCGTGATAGAGCATCGGGCTGGGAACCGGAAAGATTTACTGGTACTGAGTATTGGTTATTGGAACGGGTACCAGTATCAGTGCTGGGTACCGCCTAACGATCGCGACCGTTGCCGGAGCGTTTCACGGTGGGGCGCCGCATCCAGGCCGCGGCATTGCCCGGCGATCCTCCAATCCCCATGCAGGAGCTCGTTGGCTCCGTCCCGGGGAGGAAATATTCGGTGTACGCCGTCATGTAGCACATCGGCGTCGCGAGCAGGCCAGTGAGCGAGTCCACGGTCCGCGCGATCACGGCCGACGGACGGGGCCAGTCCGGCGGCTCCGGCCTGCTGCGATAGACTTCGATCATGAAGTCGGTATAGGCCGGCGCCGCGAGCCTGCCACCCTGCGCATCAGCCATGATCTTCGTCGGCTTGTCGAAGCCAACCCAGATGCCTGCCACCAGGTTGGCCGTGAACCCGACGAACCAGACGTCGGCGCCATCGTTGGTCGTTCCCGTCTTCCCCCCGGACGGCACCCGGAATCCAGCGTTCCAGACGCGTCCGACCGCGGTTCCACGGAGCACGACGTCCTTCAACATGTTCGTCATGAGCCAGGCTTCGGCGGTGGACATCACCTGAACCGAGTCTGGCTTGGTCTGCCACAACACGGTGCCTTCCTGGTCCTCGACGCGGAGAATGGCGTTAGGCGTGGTGCGCGTGCCGAGATTGGCGAAGGTCGTGTACCCGCCGATCAGTTCGATCGGGTGCACTTCGGCGGCGCCGATGTGGATCGACGGATAGGGCGGAATGGGCGTCGTCAGCCCGAACTTGCGCGCCGTCGCGATGACGTTGTCCTCGCCCACTTCCATGCCGGCGCGGATGGCGATGATGTTCCGCGACTCGTACAACCCGTGCCGCATCGTCATCGGGCCGAGAAACTTCAGGTCGTAGTTCTCGGGCGTCCAGATGCTCCCATCGAGCTGCGGGAGACTGATTGGCGAGTCGTCGAACAGCGTCGCCGGCGAGCGTCCATGCTGGATCGCGGTGGAATACACGATCGGCTTGAACGTCGAACCCGGCTGCCGGAGCGCCTGCGTCGCGCGATTGAACTGGGAGTCGTAATAATCGCGACCGCCGACCATGGCGCGCACGCTGCCGTCACGCGGATCGATGGCCACGAAGGCCGCCTGCAGGTATGGCGACTCGGCGCCGCTTCCCTGGACGCGATCGCCACCGGCGACGTACTGCTCGTACGCGGCCTTGAACCCGGGCGCGGTGGTGACCCAGCACGGGCGC
>CAMPKM010000381.1 GCA_946887155.1 uncultured Gemmatimonadota bacterium | reverse complement strand
CCCGTAATGCCTCCGCCAACGATCGCGACGTCGAACGACTCGACCCGGAACCTGCGCCGGACACGATCGCGCCACGAAACGGGGTCAGACGCCATTTACGAGAAATGGCGTCTGACCCCGTTTTGTCTGGTTGGGCATGCTGGATGATAGCAGCCACGCTTGTGTGTGGCGCTTAGTTTTGGACCATGTCCCATCCGGCGCCGCTGTCGGTCAACGGACGACGAGTCGCTATTGTCGCCGGCCTCCGCACGCCGTTCGCGCGTGCCAGAACCGTCCTCAAGGCGATGTCGGCGATCGACCTCGGCCGCGCGGTCGTGGCGGAGCTCATCCAGCGTACTGGCGTCGACAGCACCGATGTCGACCTGCTCGTGTTCGGCACGGTCGTCCCGTCGGTGCTGGCGCCCAACATCGCGCGTGAAGTGTCCCTGATTCCACACCTGCCCAAGGGCGTGCAATCATGGACCGTCTCACGCGCCTGCGCGTCGGCCAACCAGGCGATCACCGATGCCGCCGACCAGATCCTGCTCGGCCACGCCGATTGCGCGATCGCCGGCGGCGCGGAGTCCCTGTCGACCGTTCCGGTCCTCCACTCGCGCGGTTTTGCCGATGCGCTCGTCGCTGCCTCACGAGCGAAATCATTCGGTGCCCGGGCGAGCGCCGTCACGCGGATCCGTCCCCGCGATCTCATGCCGATCACGCCGGCGATTGCCGAGCCAACGACCGGCGAGACCATGGGCGAATCGGCCGAGAAGATGGCGAAGATCAACCACATCGCGCGGGAGGATCAGGACCAGTTCGCGCTGCGCTCGCATCGCCTGGCGCACGCCGGCACGGCTGACGGACGGCTGGCGTCGGAGATCATGGCCATGTGGCCGCCGCCGAAGTTCGACCCGCTGGTGAGCGACAACGGCATCCGCGAAGACACGACGATCGAGAAGTTGCGCGAGCTGAAACCGGTCTTCGATCGCCGCTACGGGACCGTGTCCGCCGGGAATTCCTCCCCGCTCACCGACGGCGCCGCCGCCGTGCTGCTGATGTCGGACGAAAAGGTCAAGGCGTTAGGTATCACGCCCATCGCCTGGATTCGGTCGTACGCGTACGCGGCGCTCGATCCTGGCGAGCAACTGCTGATGGCGCCGGTGCTCGCCGCCCCGGTCGCGTTGCACCGGGCCGGGTTGTCGCTGCAGGACATCGACCTCGTCGAGATGCACGAGGCGTTCGCCGCCCAGGTGCTGTCGAACCTGCGCGGGCTCGATTCGCCCGAATGGGCCGAACGGGCCGGCTTCAGGCAACCGGTGGGCGAGGTCGATCGCGCGCGACTCAACGTGATGGGCGGAAGCATCGCCCTCGGCCATCCGTTCGGCGCCACTGGCGCGCGCATAACGACAACGCTCGCCAACGAACTCGTCAGGCGGGGTGGTCAGTTCGGATTGATGACGGTCTGTGCGGCGGGAGGCCTGGGCTTCGCGATGGTGATCGAGCGATGAACTGTTACCATTTCTCGTTATGACCGCGCTCACCCTGACTGTGGAAGACGGCATCGGGATCGTGGTGTTCGATTCCCCGGGCGAGTCGGTCAACATCATCTCGAGGTCGGTAAAAAACGAGTTCATCGCACTGTTCGACCGGCTCGAGAACGACCCCACGATTCGCGCGGCAGTCCTGATGAGCGGCAAGCCTGACGCGTTCATCGCCGGCGCCGACATCGAGGAATTCCTCGAATGGCGGACCGCGGCGCAGGCGGAATCGGTGAGCCGCGAAGGCCACGCGCTCCTCGATCGACTCGAGAACCTGCGCACTCCCGTCGTGGCGGCGATCCACGGCGCTTGCCTTGGCGGCGGTCTCGAAACGTCGCTCGCCTGCGCCTGGCGCATCGCAACGGATCATCCCAAAACCCTGCTCGCGCTGCCCGAGGTGCAGATCGGACTCTTTCCCGCGGCCGGCGGCACGCAGCGACTGCCGAGGATCGTTGGGCTTCAGGCCGCGCTGGACATGATCCTCACGGGCAAGAACGTGCGGGCGAAGAAGGCGTTGCAGATCGGGCTCGTGCACGATCTCGTCCATCCGGCCATCCTGCGCGACATTGCCATCCAGCGCGCGAAGGAACTGGCCGATGGAAGCAGGAAGCGCAACGAACGCGTCAGGCCGGGTGGTGTGAAGAACCTGCTGCTGGACGACAATCCAGTAGGCCGGTCGATCGTGTTCAAGAAGGCGCGCGAAGAAGTCGAACAGAAAACGCGCGGCAACTATCCCGCACCGTTCGCCGCCCTCGATGCCGTTGCCGCGTCGTACCATGGCCGCGAGCACGGCTTCCGGGAGGAGGCCAGGCTTTTTGGCGAAATGGCGATGACGCCACAATGCCGCGAGCTGATTTTCATCTTCTTTGCGACGACAGCACTCAAGAAGGAAACCATTCCCGGCGCGAGTTCACCGGCCGAGGTCAGGCGACTCGGCATTCTTGGCGCGGGATTCATGGGATCGGGGATTGCGTCGGTGGCGGTGCAACACGGAACCATGGTGAGGCTGAAGGACGCCGACCTGACGCGCGTGGGGAAGGGGATCGCCGCGGTGCGCGACGTGCTGCGCGAACGCCTGACGAGAAAGCAGATCACGCGCCAGCAGATGGCTGATCAGTTGCTGCTTGCGGGCGGCACGATCGATTACTCGGGATTCAGCAACGTCGACCTCGTGATCGAGGCGGTGTTCGAAGACCTCGCCGTGAAACACCAGGTCGTGCGCGAAGTCGAAGCCGAGATTCCCGGATACGCGGTGGTGGCGTCGAACACGAGCACGATTCCCATCGCACGAATCGCCGAGGCGTCGACCCGGCCGGAGCGCCTGCTCGGGATGCACTTCTTTTCCCCAGTGCATCGCATGCCGCTGCTCGAGGTGATTCCCACGAAACAGACGAGTCCGGACGTAATTGGAACGGCCGTCGCGTGGGGACGCTCGATAGGCAAGACGGTGATCGTCGTCGGCGACGCGCCAGGTTTCTACGTCAATCGCATTCTCGCGCCGTACTTGAATGAAGCGGGCGCGCTACTCGATGCGGGCGCGTCGATCGAGATGATCGATCAGGCAATGGAGCAGTTCGGTTTTCCGGTCGGTCCGTTGACGCTGCTCGACGAAGTGGGTCTCGATATCGCTGCAAAGTCGGGCGCCATCCTGCACGAGGCGTTCGGCGAACGGCTTGCACCAGCGCCGGCGATGCGAGCTGTCGTCAACGCTGGTCGCTTCGGTAGAAAGGGGAAGCTTGGCTTCTACCGGTACGATGACGACGGAAAGAAGGGACCGGCTGACGTATCGATTTATCCGCTGCTCGCCAATCCGGTCCGGTCACCATTCACGGCGGAAGAAATTCAGCAGCGGTGCGCTCTCGCGCTGGTAAACGAGGCGGCAAAACTCTCGAAGAGGGAATTGTCCGCCAGCCCCGAGATGGCGACATTGGCGCCGTGTTTGGAATCGGGTTTCCTCCATTTCGTGGCGGGCCCTTCCGTTGGATCGATGCTCAGGGAGTCGCGAAGGTTGTTGACGCACTTGAAGATCTCGCCGCGCGCTTCGCGCCCCGATTTACTCCCTCGGAGCTCCTCGTGTCGATGGCCCGCCGCGGCGAACGCTTCTACCCCCCCGAAGGCAAACCCACCTAGGGGACGGAGGAGGGACGGAGGAGGGACGGAGGAGGGACGGAGCAGGGACGGAGCA
>CAMPKM010000380.1 GCA_946887155.1 uncultured Gemmatimonadota bacterium | reverse complement strand
CGCGAGGACCCCGTCAGGCGGGGGTTGCTCTACCTCGGGATCGAGAACGGACTGTACGTCTCGTGGAACGATGGTGAGCAGTGGGAACCGCTGCAATTAAACCTGCCCCCGGCTCCGGTGTCGTGGATGCAGATCCAGCGGACGTTCAACGACCTTGTCGTTTCGACGTATGGTCGCGGGTTCTACATCCTCGACGACATCACGCCGCTGCAGCAGATGACGCCGGAAGTGCGGGCAGCGGCATCGCACCTGTTCGCGCCTCGTCAGGCATACCGGTTCCGCTTACTCGACAACGTGATCCGGGAGACGGCCGGAGATCCATCGGCTGGCCGCAATCCGCCCTACGGGGCGTCGCTCAACTACTGGATTGGCAGCGTACCCGCGGAGGACGTGTCGCTCGCCATCGCCGATTCCGTTGGGCGAACGATTCGCGTTCTGCCTGGTCCCAAAGTCGCTGGTATCAACCGTGTGATCTGGGATCTCAGGTTCGACGCGCTCTCGTCAGGCACCGCACCCGCTGGTCGCACGGCAGGGGCCGGCCCGGCGGGTCGAGCGGGAGGCGCCGGTCGTGGGCGCGGCGGTCCACCGTCGCTCAACATCGTTGCGCCGCCGGGTCGATACACGGTCAGGTTGCGCATTGGCGATCGCGAGCAGGCGCAGCCGTTGATGGTCCTGCGCGACCCCGACGCTGGTGGAACCGCCGCGGATCTGGCTGCTCAACAAGCGATGCTGCTGGACGTGGGCAATGACATTGCATCAGCGACCATTCTCAATGGTTCCATCGAGAGCGTCCGGAGCCAGCTCCGCACACTCGGCGCGCGCGTCGCAAACGAGGCAGCAAACAATGACGTCAGGACACAATCGGGGACGCTCGAGCGGCGCTTTGCGGCGCTGGCAGACACCCTCGTTCAGCAACTACCGGGTCCATTTTACGAGCGAGCGGTGAGACTGATCGTCAGGCTCCAATATCTGGCGACGCACCTGCAAACGTCCGACTACGGGCCGACCGACCAGGCACGGGAGGCGCACGAATTCCTGCGTGCTCAATTGCGGCTCGTACGAACCGAGTTCGACACACTGGTTCGAACGGAGCTTTCGGCCTTCAACGAACTGCTGCGTCGCCGCGGGTTAACGCCGATCGTTGTCAGCCAGCCGTGACGAGTGCGCTGTTGCGGGAGAGACTAGCGCCACTCACGTCGCCTGCGACCTCGCCCGGAATGCACTGGGCACGGCTCCCGTCCACCGCCGGAACGCCCGGTGAAACGCGCTCGGCTCCGAGAAGCCGAGCAGAAAACCCACCTGGGCCGCCGACGTCCCTGGATTGGAAAGGTGGCTCATCGCGAGATCTCGGCGTACGCGATCGAGCAGCTTCTGGTACGACGTCCCATCGTTGCGAAGTGCGCGCTGCAGGTTGCGGTCGCTCATCGCCAGCTCGCGGGCAATCTCGCTCAATGTCGGCACCACACCCTTCAACCGGCTGGCGAGTACCTTCGCCACTTCGTGCGACCGGGAGCCCGCGTTATCGAGCGTCGACATAACGACATTCGCATGTCGCTCGAAACTCTCCAGGAGGGCGGGATTCGCTGAGCGCAGTCGCTCATCCAGATAGGTCAGCGGAATGATGAAGCGATCCTCCTTCATACCGAATCGAACCGGGGCGCCCATTATACGGTCGTATTCCCTGGCCTTTTCCGCGCTCGGCGCGTTGTGCCGAAACCAGATCTCGCTTGCGACGAGCGGTTTCGCTGTTAACCGGCGCAGTTCCCGAGCGAGGCCAGCCCATGTCGTGTCGATGGCCTGATCAGGATTGCGAAGGAGATAGTTGTTCATGCCCTCTGCATACGAACAGCGACACCATGCTTTCCCACTGTCGCGAACGACGTCGATATGCATCCCGTCGTTCAGCAGTGGGGCGTAGCGCGACAAGCGATCCAGCACATCGCCAATGGTCGCGCAACTGAGGATGACGTAGCCGAGGATGTCGAGCGCGCCCGGACTGTACGCCTCGGCCATGTGCAGGCCAACCAGTGAGTCACCTGTACTCTCGACGGCAAAAGCCCAGAGGCGCTCGACCTGGCTACCGGGAATGCGCGCGTCGACACCGGCCGTGAGCTGGCTGCCTATGCCTGCATAACGCCTCGCGTCGTCAGTGCTGATGCCGCGCTGCTCCAGGTACTGCAGCATGTCGGCGACGATTGTCGCGGCGATAGTTGTCTCCTTCACACGCGAAGTGTGACGTCCCAGGCGTGCAGGGTCAACAAGGTGGCGGATTCGGTCAATCCCGCGCCGAGCCGTAACCGGTACGTTGACTCACCTTCACACCGAGAGACTCCGATGCGACTTCCATTGACCATCCTGCTTTGGGCCGTTCTGGCCCCGCAAACAGGATCGAGCCAGGCGACCGCCGAGCCCGAACGAGGGGTGTACCTCACTGCATTCCGCTCCCCGGCAACCGGCTTGGAGCTTCGGGCCGGACACGTTGCCGCCTATGCCGGCTTTTACCCAACGGTCATCCGGCGCCAGGGGAAGCTGGATAACCTCAACTTCATCCGCGCCGGCGCCACCTGGTACCTGAAGGCACACGGGGCAAGCCTCTATGCCAGTCCGTCGTTTGTAGTCAGCCTCGATCGCGACATGGAAAGCGGCGCACTGACTGAGGTAGGCTTCCGTGGTCGTATTCTTCCGCGCATCCACGGTCGCCTGGGCGCAGCGGTACTGACCACCATGGACGGCATCGTCCGTGTGAATCCAACGGTCGGCCTGGACATCAAACTTGGAGCCATCCGATGAATGGACTGACCTCGAGCCATTCGCGCCCGGCACAGGTAGTGGGCGGATGGTCCCTGATCGCCGCGGCGATCGGATTCATGGCCGTGTTCTCCTGGCTCGCGGCGCGGTTCAACGATCCGTACGGCCTCGACGGCACTGCATCCGGCGTCCTGCCGCATCTTATCGAACTCGGCTCTACCGGCCGCGCGGTGTGGGCTGTGTATGCATTCCTGCCGATGCTGCTGGTCCCCGCCGGCATCGGTGCTTACGCGTCGCTTCGCGAGCACGCGCCGAACGCGATGCGGCTCGCGACGGTGTTCAGCGTGCTGACCGCCCTGACGATGCTCCTCGGACTCGCCCGTTGGCCCACCATACATTGGTCGCTTGCCCAGGCCTGGACGTCGGCGTCGCCCGATGCCCGAGTGGTGATCGCCGCCGTATTCGATGGACTCAACATGTACCTCGGCAATGTCATCGGGGAATTTCTTGGCGAGGTGTCGCTCAACCTGTTCTTTCTGCTGACCGCGTTTGCGCTGTTCCGTGCCGGTCGCAAGCGGACCGCGTATGCCGGCTGGGCAGCGGGAGCCATTGGCCTGATCGCCGCCTTTCGTAACGTGACGCCGGCTGTGTCGCTCATCGCCGAAATCGACAACTACGTGCTACCCCTCTGGTTGATCGTTCTCGGAATCGTCCTGTTGTTGCGTCCTGCCCCGGCTGGTGGGCGATAGCGCATGCTGCCTCGTGAGGGACTTTGCCTGTAGACCGTGCGTTACAGCAAGGCTCTCAATCTGAGGAACACGCGATGCGCTCCCGGATCGGCACCTTTTCACTCCTCATCCTGGCCTCGGCCGCTTGGACACCGGTGCAAGCCCAATCGCGCCAGGCCCAGGTCAACGCCGAGCTAGCGAAAACCAAGAATTCAACCGCGGTAAAGGCCTGTT
>CAMPKM010000379.1 GCA_946887155.1 uncultured Gemmatimonadota bacterium | reverse complement strand
GAGGTTGTCGGGGGGCGACGTACCGGCGGGGAAACAGGTGCCGGGGGGCGAGTGGTGCCCGGCCGGCGGGTGGTGGTGTCGGTCGCCGGCACGAGGTAGATGCCCGACGCCTGGTCGGTCACGGTCACGGTTTTTACCTCACCATCCTCGAACCCGAGCCGGATGATGCGGCCCGTGACATAGTTGATGCCGGGCTTCGAGCGATGGGCGCTGTCGGAGGGGAGCTGGTAGAACGCGCTGGCTTCACCGGACGCGTACAGGTCACGCACCGCGGGTTGCGACGTATCGGCGGGGGCGAGCGAATCGAAGCGGGCGATGAGTGTGTCGCCACGGATCCAGTCGCGCTCGTCGCTGATCACCTTCGTCGAATCGGGATCGGATTCGGCAAACGCCTTGCCGATGGCGCGCAGTTCACGGATGCGCTGGTCCGGCATGATGATGTCGAGCGAGTCGGCGATGATGTCGCGCTCCGGGGTCGTTGCCTGCGCCCCGTTAGGCCCGAAGGCAAAAGCCCGGCTGAGTTTGCGGTCCGAGATGCGCATGTCGATCGTATCCGACACGACCGTCAGGTCCTGGCTGACGGCGTTGGCCGAGTCGAGCGCGACGACGCGATCGACCTGCCGGGCTTCGCCGTACACTTCGATGATGCGACCCTTGAGCGTGAACGGCTGGTCGGTCTTGCTCTCGACCACCGGCCCTTTCATCAGCCGGGTGAATTCGCGACCGCCGTCGAGTAACGCCGAATCCGCGGTCGCGAGCATGTCGGTCCGCTCGATCCGGACCGACCCGATGCCGATAAAGGTGGAGTCCCCTCCGCCGAGGATGGTGTTTGCCAGAACCGTGACGGGTGGCTGGTCGCGACCCGCCGAATCCTTCTCGATGTAGGTGAGCTTCGGTCGTTGGGTGGCGACGATACGCTCACGGTCGCGCAGGCCGCGAACGGGCCGGAAATATTCGAGCATCGGCCCATCCATCGTGGCGCTCTCCTGCGTCATCACGGCATGCACGCTGTCCTGGAACAACAGCCGTTCCTCGGCCCGGAAATACGTGACGCGCTTGGCATCGATGGCGTATTTCGTCTCGCGATATTTGACGTTGCCGATGAGGATGTGGAGGTTGTTCACCTCGTAGCTCTCGGCGCTATCCGCGATAATCGTTATGTCCTGCCCCCGACAACGCCCAAGCAGGCCGCCACCAAGATAGGTGAAGCGATTTCCCGCCGGATCGACGATCGTTGTCATTCGGGACGGGCCCGTCGGACCTGTGTTGATCAGGTCGAGCACGCATCGACGCTCTGCCCGAGCAGGCGTAGTGTCGCTCGGGGCGAGTTCGGGCGCGGCCGGCGTTGGCGTGGCCGGCGGTGTTTCCGCCGCTGCTCTGAGCGAATCCTCACGCGCCTGGATGATCGAATCACGCGCCAGGCGTTCCGCCAGCGTATCTGAAACCGGAACGATGGGAGCCGCCGGTCGTGGACCACCGGAGCGTCCGCAGGCGGCGGCGACGACAACCAGGCCGGCGGCGCCGGCTCTCGTCAGGCGGTGCATTACTGTCTCGGAATCCTGACGTCTTGACCGGTAACCTGCGCCCCGGCCAGGATGCGCATGTTGGTCATGTCCGGATTCGACACGAACCCGACGCCCTTGGTCACCCGAGTGCCTTCGGTGAGCGTGAAGGCGCTGTCGCTGGAGATCTCGTTACGCGACGGATCGTATCTCAGGTGGGCCGTGGTCAATCGCTCGCCTTCGGCAGTCGTCACGACGACGTCGCCTCGCGCCTCCATCGTCCCAAGGCGATTGCTGTGCGATCCCGCCAGGGCGGTCAGTACCGCGTCCTCCTCGCCAGCCAATGAAAAGAACGTTGCGTTGACCTTGCGCAGCTCTTCCCGCGTGTTGTCGTCGTAGGTAAGCAGCGTGTCGGTCTTCACCACGGCACGCCGGACTCCACCGTCGGTGAGGATAAGGCTCACCCCGAACGCCATCTGCTCGGCGGAATCAGGGAGTAGCATGTCCTGCGTCACCGGAGGCGCCTGCGTGTCCTGACACGCCGTGGCTACGACAGCCACGGACATCAACAGCAAGCAAAACGCGCGGGTCATGCCACCCCCGCCCGCATCAGGTCATGAAGGTGGACCACGCCTACGATGTGTTGAGAGTCGTCGATGACCGGCATGGCCATGATGCCGATCTGTTCCATGCGGTACACTGTTGCGCTCGCAAGTTCCTCGGCTTCCGCGACTTTCGGTGAACGAGTCATCACCGATTCGAGTGTCATGCCGAAGATATCCTGCGTGCGCTCCAGCAGGCGGGTGAGATCACCAGCGGTGAACACGCCGGCGACGCGTTTGTCGGGTGTCAGGGCGATGACAATCCCGCGACGCTCGGCCAGCCAGACCACCGCCTCGCGCAACGTCGCCGACGGCTCCAGTACCGGGAGCCGGTCGTGTTCCATGACGTCGCGAACCCTGGTGATCAGTCTCCGTCCGAGCGCCCCGCCGGGGTGAAAGCGCGCGAAGTCTTCCCGGCGGAATCCTTTTCGCTCGAGGACCTCGACCGCCAGCGCGTCACCTAGCGCCAAAGCCGCCGTCGTGCTCGTGGTCGTGGCCAGGTCGTGCGGGCACGCCTCTTCCTTCACCCAGGCGTCCAGCACCGCGTCACACGCGCGGCCTAACGTGGAATTGGCGGCACCGGTGAGCGCAATGCTTCGCGCGCCAAAGCGGCGAAGATGCTCGAGCAAGGCGAGCAACTCCGCCGACTCACCGCTCTTGGACAGCAGCAGCGCCACGTCGTCCGCACCGACCATGCCCAGGTCGCCGTGCAATCCTTCCACGGGGTGCAGGAACGACGCCGGCGTTCCGGTGGACGTCAGGGTGGCGGCGATCTTGCGCGCCACGTGCCCGGACTTGCCGACACCGGACACGATCACGCGACCCTTCGATGCGGCGATGAGGTCGACCGCCGCAACGAAACCGTCGCCGATCCGGCGTTCGACTTCCGCCAGCGCTTCCGCTTCCATGCGGAGCACCCGGCGTCCTGTCGCTTTCGCGTCGGTGGTCGTCGACACCGTCATGCCGGTTCTCCGGATCGCGACTGGACATACCGTTCGACGAGGTCGTCCCACTCGCCTCGTGCGCGCAGCAGCAGCTCGGCAAACTCGCGCACGGCGCCTCGGCCCCCCTCTCTCGTCAGGCGCAGCCCGCCCAGCCGGGCAACGTCCTCCGTGCAGTTCGCCACGACGACGGGGAGCCCGACGACTCGCAGCACCGCCAGGTCCGGGAGGTCATCACCGATGAACGCCACCTGCTTCTCATCGAGGCCTTTCGCCGCCAGCAGTCGTCGCAACGCGGGAAGCTTGCGCGCCTGTTCGTCCTGAATGACGTCCTGAACCGCGAGTTCGCGGGCCCGCAGGGCAACCGCGTCAGAAACCCGGCCGGTGATGATCGCGACCGCGATGCCCGCCGATTGCAGCATCTTGATGCCAACCCCGTCGAGAATATCGAAGCGCTTGAATTCCATGCGCTGGCCATTGACGTCGCCGAGGTAGATGCCGCCGTCCGTCAGGACACCATCGACATCGAGTCCGACGAGCTTGATCTGGCGCGCCACCTCCGGGGTAAGCGACGCCCCACGCGCGTTGCCGGCGACCGCGGTCATGAGCGGCTGGCCTCACGAACAGCGACCGCGCGCCTGACGATTACTTCGAGTTCCGACAGCGGGATCATGTTGGG
>CAMPKM010000378.1 GCA_946887155.1 uncultured Gemmatimonadota bacterium | reverse complement strand
GGACGTGAGGACGTGAGGACGGGAGATCGTTAGGTCGTGAGGTCGTGGGGCGCATTGGCAAGTTTGACTTCACGACCTCACGACCTCACGACCTCACGATTTCACGTCTCGCATTTCGAAGTCGCCGAATTCAAACCCCGGGGCGACGCAGCACGTGACCAGCGTGTAGTCGCCCGTGGACTCTGCTGACTGCCACCAACCGGCGGGCACGACGCGTACGGGTGCGCTATCACCTGCGATTGGGCCAAGCAGGATATCGTCGATGCGCGACTCGTCAGGCGGTTGCAGCGAGAGTCTGAGCGGCGCGCCCTCGACAAAGTGCCAGGTCTCGTCAGACTGCACCCGGTGCCAGCGACTGGTGTCTCCCCTGCCCAGCAGGAAGTAGATGACGGTGAGCGCGGCGCGCTGTCCGCGGCCATCGTGCGGTTCGACGCCGGCACTTGCCCGAAAGACTTCACGATAGAAGCCTCCCTCGGGATGCGGTTGCAGCTCGAGCTGCCGGATCAGATCGTCGCGACGCACGCGGAAACGTAATGCGCGGGTTGCGTCACTGGATGACCTGGATGCAGTCAGCAGTCAGTCACCGTTTGGAGCTGACCTCCGCGACAACTGAACGGCTGCGATGGTTTGGATGGATGTGGGGCGGACATGCATGCGTCATACCTTGACGTTCTAGGTACGGCGCTCGTAGCGTTCCGCCACGGACCACCATCTGAGCTGATGCCCGAAGCCAATCGCACCGTTTTGCAGGGTACCGTCGACCTGCTCATCCTCAAGACCCTGTCGTGGGGGCCGCGCCATGGCTACGCCATCGCGCGATGGATCGAGGAAACGACCGACGACGTGTTGCGCATCGAGGAGGGATCGCTCTATCCCGCACTCTACCGCATGCAGAAGCGCGGCTGGATCAAGTCGGGCTGGGGCGAATCAGACATCGGCAAGCCGATCCGCATCTACTCGCTGACGCCGGCGGGTCGCGCTGAGCTCCGCGCGCAGTCGGCGCAGTGGGATGCCATGGTGAAGGCGATGGCGCGCGTGCTCAAGCCCGCCTGACGATGCGCCAGTTGCTGCGGGCCGGAGCGCGCCTCTTCTGGCGCCCGCCGGTCGAAGACCAGGTCGACGACGAGTTACGCGAACACATCGCGATGCTCGTGCGGCGGCTCGAAGGTGAAGGTCTCTCTCCCGACGCCGCGCGCGAAGCCGCTCTCCGTCGCTTTGGTGACGTGTCCACCGTGCGCGACGAGTGTCGCGCCATTGCCCACGACGTCGAGGATCGGATGAACCGACAGGATTTCTGGCAGGACGTGCGGCAGGATGCCGGCTATGGCCTGCGAACGTTACGTCGTGCGCCGCTCTTCACGATGGTCGCGGTGATCACGCTCTCGATCGGCATCGGGGCCAGCACCGCGATCTTCAGCGTCGTCCACGCCGTCCTGCTGAAGTCGTTGCCCTACCGCGAGGCTGACCGGGTTGTGGCCATCTGGAATGCCTATCGACAGGGGGGATCGGTGACCCGAACAGCGATCGCCCCCCCGGAGTTCGCCGACGTGATGGACCAGAATCAGTCATTCGACGAAGTGGCTGCCATCTCGCGGACCTCGGCCAACCTCACCGGATCCTGCGGCGGCTCGACCACCTGCGAACCGGAGCGGGCGAGTGCGTACACCGTTTCCCCGAACCTGTTCACGCTGCTGGGGGCGTCACCGTCGTTAGGCCGCGGCTTCATGGCGGACGACGGAGCCCCCGGCGCCGAACCGGTCGTCCTGCTCGGCCACTCGTTATGGATGGGACGGTACGGCGGCGATTCGGCCGTGGTCGGACGCGGCATCACCGTGAATGGAGGGTTGCGCACCGTCGTCGGCGTCATGCCGGCCGCCGTCCGGTTTCCCGACGCACCGATCGACTTCCTCCGCGAGCGCGGCGACCTCTGGCTGCCCAACTCGTGGCAGAACAACCGGGGGGAGGAACGCGGCAACCAGTACCTCGGCGTCCTCGCCCGCCTGCGCGATGGGTCGACACTGGAGCAGGCGCGCGTGAATCTCGAGACGATCTCCGCCCGTTTCCGGTCCGCCTACCCTGATCGCTACAACCAGTCTACGGTGAACTGGTCACTCGACGCCGTGCCACTGCGCGACCAGATGGTCGGCGACGTGCGGCGCCCGTTGCTCGTCGTGCTCGGTGCCGTCCTGCTGCTCATGCTGATCGCCAGCGCCAACGTGGCACACCTCTCCCTCGCGCGCGGCGCGGCCAGACGTCAGGAGTTTGCGGTTCGCACCGCGCTCGGTGCCGGCCGGCCGCGACTCGTCAGGCAGTTGCTCACCGAGAGCCTGTTGCTGGGGGTCGCCGCCGGGACGGTTGGCGTTGCCATCGCCATGGTCGCGACGCGCGGTCTCATCCGTCTCGACGCCGGAATGATTCCGCAGCTCGACGCCACCCGCGTCAACGGGTCCGTCCTGCTCTTCGCGCTGGTGGCAACGATATTCTGCACGGTACTGGTCGGGATCGTCCCTGCCCTGCGCCAGTCGACGGTCAGCGTGCATGGCGCGATCCGCGCCGGTCGTGGCAGCGCGGCGCAACCCCGTCGCCGTATCAGGAGCCTGCTGGTGGTGGCAGAAGTCGCCATGGCCCTGGTCATCCTGGTGGGCGCCGGACTGCTGACCCGCAGCTTCTTCGCGCTTCAGCAGGTCGACCAGGGGTTCGAGTCCGGACCTGCATTGACGTTTGCGATCACGCTGCCCCGGGCGCGGTACGACTCGGCCTACAAGATGGTGGCGTTCCACGAGCAGCTGCAGCAGCGCCTGGCGTCGATACCGGGCGTCGAATCGGTGTCGGCGATCGACCCATTGCCGTTAGGCGGATCGGGATGGAGCGGAACGTTCCACGTCGCCGGGCGGCCGACTGCGCCTGGCGAGGAAGCGCCGCATGGTGAACTGGCAGTGGCGTTGCCCGGCTTCATCGACGCCCTGGGCATGCGGCTGGTACAGGGACGCGACTTTGCGCTCACCGACGTTCGCGGCGCGCCGATGGTGGCGATCGTCGACGAACGGCTGGCCGAGAGGCACTGGCCGGGCGAAAACGCGATCGGGAAGCAGGTGAGCACCGCGGGCGATGCCGGCCCGTTCGCCGAGATCGTTGGCGTGGTGAAGCACGTGCATCGCGCAGGTCCACGGAACGAAGGCGAGCCGCAGCTTTACTTCCCCTATCGCCAGCGCGTCCAGACTCCGCTCAGCTACGTCGTCCGTACGGGCGGGGATCCGGCCTCGATCATCCGGTCGGTGCGTGGTGAAGTGACCGGCATCGATCCCGACCTGCCGCTGGCCCGTGTCGCATCGATGGCGTCGCTGGAATCGGCGGCGCTGGCGCGCGACCGTTTCAACGCGATGATCTTCCTGCTGTTCGCGGGCACCGCGTTGTTGCTGGCGGCCGTTGGGTTGTACGGCGTCATGGCTTACCTGGTCGCGCAGCGGCAGGCGGAGATCGGCATCCGTATGGCATTGGGCGGTGGCGCGGGCGACGTCGCGCGGCTTGTCATCGGCGACGGGATGCGGATGGCGGTTGCCGGAATCGTTATTGGGGTGATCGCGGCGCTGGCGCTCTCGCGGGCGTTGCGAGGGCTGCTTTTTGGTACTACGCCCACCGATCCGCTCACCTACATCGTCATCGCGGTTACGCTCGCGGTCGTCGCGCTGCTCGCCTCGGCGCTTCCCGCCCGACGGGCCACCCGTGCTGACCC
>CAMPKM010000377.1 GCA_946887155.1 uncultured Gemmatimonadota bacterium | reverse complement strand
GTCCTGCGCCTGACTACAGGACGCAAGAGCCGAAACAACCAGCCGACGAGCAAAAAAAGCTAGAGCGCGGACCTTCGTCATGCCCTGATGCGCTTGTTCAGCTTGAGCCAGCGCGTCACCGCCCAGGCGATCAGAACGATCACCAGCACCACGACGATCGCGTTGATCAGGGTCGCGCTTTGCTCGTAAGGCGCCACAAAGAGCGATTCCGCGATGATCATCGCCCCCGCCGTTCCGATCCAGGCCGTCCAGCTTCCGTATTCGCGGATGAGCACGCGCCGCCAGTTGAACGGTATGCCTCTGAGCGCGTCAGGCGCTTTCCGGAAATCCGGAATCCAGCGATTCGTGTCCCGGCAATATTCGTCGTACGCCGGACCGAACTTCCGGCGCAGGAACGCCTCCTCGGCCGTTACGATCGCCTTGTAGCCGACCAGCGTGAACGGAACGCCGATCAGGTACAGCAGCGGTGCGTTCCAGATGATGAAGAGCCCGAACAGCACCATGATGTTGCCGACATAGAGCGGATTCCTCGCCAGCGCAAAGATGCCTTCGGTGACGAGGTCCTCGGCGTGCACCTGCTTGTTCTTCCCGCCGCGCACGATGTACCGGTAACCGATCACCGTTATGCGGAGCGCCTGGCCGGCCGCGCAGACCAGAATTCCAAGCAAGTCGAGCCAGAGGTCAGCCGTTCGGCTTCCTCCGGGAAAAACGGGACGGGTGAGGACAATGGTCGCGAGAATCACCGCCGGGAAAACGGCGTCGCGATACTTGAACAGGAATGTGCCCCAGCGCTCCAGCAGCGATGGCGTCGCTGTCACCACGAATCCGCCTCGATGTAGGCGTCGATGACCGCTCGCTCTCCCTCGCGTCCTTGCCGCGAGTTGCCGTGCTCCATCCCGACGATTCCCTGGAATCCCTTCGAGTGGATGTGGCGGAAGACATTTCGATAGTTGATCTCGCCAGTGCCCGGTTCGCGGCGACCCGGGTTGTCGCCGACCTGGATGTACGCGATTTCGCTCCAGGCCGCATTCAGGTTGGGAATCAGGTTTCCCTCGGTGATCTGCTGGTGGTAGATGTCGAAGAGAATCTTGCACGATGGACTGTTCACGGCGCGGCAAATCTCGAACGCCTGCGGTGAGCCGGTAAGGAACTGACCAGGATGATCGCGCAGCGTGTTGAGCGGCTCGATGACGATGACGAGACCGTGCGGCTCGAGCACAGCGGCCGCGCGCCGGAGTGCTTCGATGACGTTCGCAGTCTGGAACGCCATGTCGAGACGCCGGTCGACATGCCCCGGCACGACGGTCATCCACTTTGCGTTGACGCGCTTGGCGACGTCGACCGATTCGCGTACTTCTTCGACGAACTTGTCACGCACCGCCGGGTCGCCGCCGGCCAAGTGCACTTCATTCCACGAAATGGTGTGTGCAACGAACACGCCCATCCGCATGTTGAGCCGGGCGAGCGTTCGGCCAATCAGTTCCTGGTCGGCTACTGACCGCGCCTTGAGCCCGTTGTCCTCGAGCGCGGTGAAGCCTTCCGAGGCCATGAACTCGAGCTCACGAACGAGCCCTTCACCAGCGAGCTGCCGGAACATGCCGAAGTGCGGCGCATAAGCGAGCCGGAACTTGCGGGCGGCCGCCTGGTGCGCGCCTAACGCTTCCACGGCGCCGAGAGAAAGCGCAGCACCCACGGCGAGCGACGATCTCAGGAAGTCGCGTCGCTGCAGTGAGTCGCGTTCACCTGGAACAGTGGACTTCGATCGTTGCGATTGCTCAGCCATTCCAGCTTCGCGCAACCTTGGTAGATCCCGGCATCGGCACCGGTGGAACGGCCAGCGAACCGAATCCCGTCGTCGGTGGCGTCAGGTCCTGCGCCGCTTTGAGCAGCTCGTCCCACACGATGGCTTGCCCGGTGTACGCCGCCTCCCGCCCCATGATCGCGCTCAACGTGCTCTCGGCCACCCGCTGTCCTTCGTTGAGCGGATTCCCGGCGCGGATGCTCGCGAGAAGGTCGACATGCTCCTCGACGTAGGGATTCTTTTGTTCGCCTACCCATTTGAAGGCTTGCGCCCCCGCGATCTGCGTGTTGCCGTCGGTCGTTCCCCGTGTGCCGACGAACCGTTCGCCGATGTGGTTCGCCGTGCCGTCGATCTGGCGGCACATGCTCATGACGTGCGCGCCGTTCGGGTACTCGAAGTCGATCGCGAAGTGATCGAAGATGTGGCCATAGGCGCCATCCGTCCGCCACTGCCTGCCGCCGATGCCGATCGCGCGCACCGGGTGCGCGCCCATCGCCCAGTTGGCGACGTCGATGTTGTGGATGTGCTGCTCGACGATGTGGTCACCTGAAAGCCAGGTGAAGTACAGCCAGTTGCGGATCTGCCACTCGCTGTCGCTCCAGTCTGCCTTACGAGCCGCGTTCCAGAGCCCGCCCTGGTTCCAGTAGACCTGGCCGCCCGTGATATCCCCGATCGCGCCGTCGTGCACGCGGCGCATGACTTCGACATACGCGGGATCATGTCGGCGTTGCGTGCCGGCGACGATCGCCAGCGACTTTGCCTTCGCCGCCGCGGCGCTGGCAATCACGGACCGCACGCCGGCGGCATCGACAGCCACCGGCTTTTCCATGAACACGTGTTTGCCCGCGGCGATGGCGGCGGCGAGGTGCAGCGGCCGGAATCCCGGTGGCGTCGCCAGGATCACGAGATCGATGTCGGTCGCGAGCACCTTCTGGTAGGCATCAAACCCGCTGAACGACATTTCCGGCGTGACCTTGAACTGCCTCGCGACCTGCTCGTTTTCGCTGGCCACCTTGGCGAGGTTCGACTTCGCGCTCTCGAGCCGATCGGGAAAGAGGTCGCCCATCGCCACGAGCACGACCTCGTTACCGCCGGCGCGAAGGCAATCGCGTGCCGCGCCGGTCCCGCGACCACCGCAACCAATCAGGCCGACCCGGATGACTTCGGCCGAAGTGCCCCGACTCATCGCTGATAGCGTCTTTGGCAACACCAGGCCGGCGGTCGCCAGCGTCGTTGTTTTCACGAAGGAGCGCCGCGAAAAACCACCCAGGGAGTCGTCAGTCATTGGCCGCCTCGCATGTCGAACAGATCATGGCTCCCGCACGATACGGAAGCCGACGAACGGTGCATCTGACATCCACCAGCGACTTTGCGGAATTTGCGGATCTCGCTCATTCCATAAGTCATTGCGAACGGCTCGCGCCGACGGGCCAACCGACTGCGCGTCGTCGCGAAACGAACCACCACGTGCCACCGGCCGGCCACTGTCCACCGTGACCCACTCCGCCGCATTGCCGAACAAGTCGTGCAGGCCGAGCGCATCCCTCGGCTTTGTTCCAACGGCATGCGTTTGCGAGCTCGCGTTCCCAGCGTGCCACGCCACGTCAGGCACGGCGACGCCTTCGGCAGCCAGGATCGCGATACTTTCCCATTCGGCTTCGGTGGGTAGACGATACTTCTTCCCCGTCCTCGCGGACAACCACTCGCAGAAGGCTTCTGCCGCCGTGTGGGCGACGCTGATGACGGGGAAGCCGGAATGCCCCCAGCCATAGTCCGGCGCCCCGTAGGGACGAGTCGGCCGCGCAACCGCGTCGGCGCCGAGGGACTGGCCAGCCGTATCGGGACGGGAGAGCGCGAACGCATCATACAGGTCCCATGTCACCTCGGTGCGTCCGATCCACAGCTCCCGACCCGGGACCTTCACCATCTCGAACCGGACGAGTGTGCCGGGGATCGAGTCCACGTACG
>CAMPKM010000376.1 GCA_946887155.1 uncultured Gemmatimonadota bacterium | reverse complement strand
ACAGATGGATGAAGTGAACGTGAGAACGTGAGACGTGAGGACGTGAGGACGTGAGACGTTGGAACGTGAGAACGTGAGACGTCAGACTGAAATACGTAGCGTGGACGAAGCACGGTTCTGGCAATTTCCCTGCGGTCCTTTTCTCTCGCTCCCGCCTCACGACCTCACGACCTCACGACCTCACGACCTCACGACCTCACGACCTCACGACCTACGACCTACGACCTCCCAACCATGGGACCTAACAGATGACTCGCGTTCCCATCCTGGCGATTGCAGCCATGCTGTCCGTGGTGCCGCTCGCGGCACAGGTCACGAATCCCTACGCGTCCGGAATTCGTACGAACGACGCCGCGGTGGTTGGACTGCAGGAATTTGCCCAGCTTCCCGATATCGGCGGCGTCGCAGCGCGCATGATGCTGCTCGCGCCTGAACCCGGCACGCGGAATCTCTTCGTCAACGACATGCGCGGCCCGCTCTATCGCGTGAGTCCCGACGGCAAGACCGTTACGCCCTTCGCCGACATCAACGACGAACGCTGGGGTCTTCGCATCCAGTCACAGGGCCGTGAACGCGGTTTTCAGAGTTTTGCGTTCCATCCGCAATTCCACGAATCCGGTACGCCCGGCTTCGGAAGGTTCTACACCTGGTCCGACGTCGCCAACACCGAGCCCGAGCCTGACTTCACACCCGGCGGCGGGAGCAACACGCACGACATGGTGCTGATGGAATGGACCGCAAAAAATCCTTCGGCTGCGACGTACGACGGCGACCCTCCGCGCGAGATGCTTCGCGTGGAGCAACCGTTCGCCAACCACAACGGCGGCTTGCTCGCCTTCAATCCGCTCTCGAGGTCGGGCCAGCCGGACTACGGCATGCTCTACATCGGCTTCGCCGACGGCGGGAGCGGCGGCGACCCGCTCAAGCTGGCGCAGAACATGGCGTCCCCGTTCGGCAAGATCCTGCGGATCGACCCCACGGGCAGGAACAGCCGAAATGGCAAGTACGGAATTCCTGCCGACAATCCGTTCGTATCCACTCGCGGAGTGCTCGGTGAAATCTGGGCCTCGGGTGTTCGCAACCCGCAGCGCTTCGGCTGGGATCCCGCCAACGGCCGCATGTATGTCGCCGACATCGGGCAGAACATCGTCGAGGAAATCAGCCCGGTACCGAAAGGCGGGAACCTGGGCTGGAGCGTCTGGGAGGCCAGTTTTCGTTATGCAGGCCGGAGCGGCGTCGACACCGCTGGCCCGCGTAGCGATCCGGACATGACGTTCCCGATCGCAGAATTCGACCACACCGATTCCGTGCTCTCGAATCGCGCGGCGGTGACGGGACTCGTCGTGTATCGCGCGGCGGCGATCGCTCCGCTACGTAACCGCATCATCTTCGGCGACATGCCGAGTGGTGAAGTGCTGACCATATCGGCCGATGACACGCAGGCGGCCGGGCAGGATCACATCCGGCGCGTGCTGTTCAACGACCAGGGCGAAACGAAGACATTCCTCCAGGTCATCCGCGAGAAGAACACGCAGCAGGGGAAACAACCCGCTTCCCGCGCCGACCTTCGTTTCGGCACCGGCCACGACGACCAGTTGTTCCTGTTGAACAAGGCGGACGGCGTCATACGCCGCGTTATGCCACCTCCTCCCTGACACGCACATGGCCGAGCCGTCCCCCAACCCTTCGCCCCGCGACGACGAACTCGACGTGTTCGGTCTGTCGCATGCCGGCAAGGTGCGGAAGGAAAACCAGGACCGGTTCCTCCTGGCCACGATCCACAAGCGCGTCGAGGTCGTGAGCAGCAACCTCGAGGCGGCGGAGAAGCTGCCCCACGGTGAGCAACGGCTCGCGTACCTGGCCATGGTCGCCGACGGCGTCGGGGGCGGGATTGGAGGGGCCGAGGCCAGCTCGAAGACACTCGAGACCGTGATGCAGTACGTGAACGACAGTATGCTCGTGTACTACGGCGCGCGCGCGGAGAAGGAGGAATTCACCGAGGTGCTCCAGGCGGCGGCGATGCGGGCGCACGAAGCCGTCCGTCAGCGCCGGCTCGAGCAGGGCGTCACCGGGACGATGGCGACCACCCTGACGCTGTTCATTGGCGTATGGCCCGCGTACTACCTGCTGCAGTTAGGCGACTCTCGGTACTACGTCTACCGCGGGGGCCGGCTGAACCAGGTCACTCGCGACCAGACGCTGGCCCAGGACCTGGTCGACGACGGCGTGCTGACGCGCGCCGCGGCCGCAAAGACGCCGATGGCGAACGTGCTGTCGAGCGCGATCGGCGGCGACACCACCACGCCTGTTGTGACGCGGTTGCAGGCGGACTGGGCCAACGTTCACCTGATGTGTTCCGATGGCCTGACGCGTCACGTCAGCGATGAACGTATTGCCGAAGTGCTCGGCTCCATGACCAGCGCCAGGCAGGCTTGCGAGCAACTGCTGCAGGACGCGCTCGACGGCGGCGGGTTGGACAACATCACGATCATCATCGGGCGCGCCAGGCCGAAGTGAGTGCTCCGCGGAGCCTAACGCCTGACCGGACGCGCCCGCCGGGGCGGAGCAATGGTTCGCTTCACGAAAGCCACCACGTCCCGGCGCACGTCGTAGTAGATCGCCATGCCATGGTCAGACCCGCGGACGATTTTCGAGTCCACGTGCCTGAGGTCCTTGCCCCACTCCCGGATGTGATCGGCGCCGCCGAACGGGTCCTTCTCGGACGACGTCAACAGCATGGGGGTCTTCACGGCCCGGCAGTTTTCGCCGATGCGGCGCTGGGCGTCGGCCGAGTGCGCGGGCGCTCCCGCCGCCGCGAACGTGAGGATCGCGCTGATCGACGGTAACCGGGGCGCCGCCAGCAACACGCCGGTTCCGCCGACACTCGACCCGACGAGCATCACCTTCGTGGTGTCGATGAAGTTCTGCGCCATCCCCCACGCGGTGACGCGGACGATGTCGTCGGCAATGTGGGAGAAACCGACCGCGCTCGCGCTGCCCATGAACGATTCGCCGAACGCTTCCATCGTGGGCTCGGCCGGCGTTGGCGCCACCTTCGCACCAGATGCCGTCCAGATCGACTTGCCATGGCCACGCAGGTCGAACGCGAGTGTGGCAACGCCGAGCGCGTGGAGGTCGGCGGCGAGGGGTGCGTAGCTGTCCATGGTGGACGGATACTGCGGCGCCATGACAGCAAGCGGATACTTGCTACCCGTGTTTCCGTGCGGATACACGAGCTGGCCGCGGAGAATCAGTCCGTCAGCCGCTGGAATGGCGGGATGCAGCGGCGCGAGCGCTGGATATCGGGTCATGATGATGGCTCTTGGTGCAGGTTTACCAGAGCGTAACCGGTGCGATGGCGCGAAGGCAGGGTGCCGGCCATGCCTGACGCGAAGACCGGATGCCGTAAACTGGCTGAGGTCGCTGCAATACCGTACCTTCGCCCGGGGTCGAGTCGTCGCTTCTGTTTTCGGAACTCATGAGAGCCAACGCCGCGTCTCAGTGGCCGGGTCAGTGACATCGCAGGATTTCGCGGGACGCGTCGCGCTCGTGACCGGCGCCTCGCGAGGGCTGGGCCGCGCCGTCGCGGCGCGGCTTCTCGAACGCGGCGCGTCGGTGGCCGTCAATGTCCGAGATCGGACTCGCGCCGAAGCCACGGTGCGGGAGCTGGGCGGCGCGAGCACTGCCGTGCCCGGAGATCTGGAGGAAGATGGCGTGCCGCGGTTGCTGGTCGAGCGGACGCTCGATGCATACGGGCGACTGGACATCGTCATCAA
>CAMPKM010000375.1 GCA_946887155.1 uncultured Gemmatimonadota bacterium | reverse complement strand
TTCTTCGTCCCTTGTTCTGTGATGCGGGCTGCACGTACGGCAGCTCGCGACCTTCGGCAGCGCACCGGTGCATCAGCGATCCACGACTCATGTCGCCCAGGCCGACGAACTCCCGCGGGTAGTGAAGACGTGGGCCGAGCACGCCCTTGAGTGGCTCGAGATATTTGGGCGTCGCGACGCTGCCAAGCAGCACGGCCCGGTCAGCGTCGCAAAGTTCACCTGCCAATCGCAGCGCGTCGCGTCTCAGCGGCGTCGTGTACCGTCGATCCTCGAGATCCACTTCAACCCGGGAAATCGCCTTCAGCTCCGCCAGGTCGATCAGGTCCGACGCCGGCCTCAAGCCCTGCCCCGGTACGATGACCTGCACGCCATCCCAGCCTGTTGGCGGGCTGGCGAACGCGGTTGCGTACGCAATCTTGCCGCGGAAGTACAGCGCGCTCATGAACGTGAACACTTCACCGATCGGAGCACCGCTGTTCGAGCGGAGGCGCTCGGCCAGCGGCGTCGAAGACGTCCCGTTGAGCAGGTAGCCGGCGCGCTTGCCCGAACAGTTGGCCGGGGAGAGGAGAAACACGCGGCAATTCGACGGCATCGCCTAACGATCCACCACCGTCAGGTACTCACGCCACGGTCCGACGGCGTCCCGGTACTGCTTGGCCATGACCCGCGCGACCTGGACGATGTGGCCGAGGTCGTGTGTCACCCATGCCGCCAGCAACTGGCGCAGCGTGACCTGGCCAAATGCCGGATGTTCGCCGGTGAGCGCGAGCTGCGCTTCCGTCAGGTTCCAGCTGGCGAGGGTGCGAAGGTTCCCTGACCGGAGCTCGGCAAATTCGTCGAGGAGTTGCCGGAGTGATTTCCCGCCACTTTCGCTGAACTGTGCGAACCGGTCGTACGGCGCGAACCGCCGGGCCTCAGCCTGCTCGAGGACGATCCGGGCCCTTGGAATCCAGTCGGTGCGTTCACCATGGATGAGATGCCCCACGACGACGTACGGACTCCACGTGTCGGCGCCTTCGTTGGCATCGAACCATGACGGCGACAGTCCATCGAGCAGTGCCCGCAGCGTGCCCGGCGTGCGCTCGAGTACCTCGGTACCAGTGTGCAGGTCGAAGTCCATGGAGACTTCAATCTATCGCTCTCGTCGCGTCCCCGGTTCGGCAAAATGCGCCAGTTGCTCGGCGGTCAGGACGGCCTTTGCCTTCGTTCCGAATTCCGAGTTGAGCCTGCCGAGCGCGGACTGTGCGGCGCTCAACCGCTGGGCGAGGTCGCGGTCGAACACCCGCTGTCCCTGTCGAAGCACCCAGTTGAGCAACGGCGCGAGGGCTTCGTCCGCCTTGTTGTTGTACTCTCCGCTCACCTCCTGCAATCGGTTGACCTGCTCCGGCGTCAGGCGAACCGTATCGCGGGCGGCGGTATACACCTCCGTCGGGTCGCGCTTGAGCCGCGCCACGGCGGCGCGGCGCTGTTCGTCGGTCAGCGGCTTTTCGTTGGCCCCTTCTCGCAGCCCGAGGCCACGCGAGATCGGGTTGAGGACCGGTCCGCCGAAGACGTACTCGACGCCTAACTGCAACTGCGCCGGCGCAAATTTCCGGCGCGCGCTGCCGAAATTACCGGGCTGCCCAAACACCTGGTTCACCCGGTACTTGAACTGATTCGTGTTCGGGTCAAATCCTGTGACGTACAGCAGCGTCGAGTTGACGTTGGTGCTCAGTGGCTGCTGGCCGAACGGGGTGTTCTCGAGCCCGAGGGCGCGGACGAGCGCGCCGTTGGCGTTGGAGAGGTTGAACGTGAAGCGCAGTCGGTCGCTGTAGCTCCAGCCGGACGGCGGCGTGAAGCTGGCGTTGATGTCGAAGCGCGCCTGCCAGGGTGTCCGGCACGCGTTCGCCGCGGCCAGGCGGCCGAGTTGCGACCTCAGGCAGTTCCGGGCCGCGCCCGGCGCGTGCGCGATCAGCTCCGTGAGCTGGCGCGCCAGCGAGGTGTCGCCCGCGACCGCCGGATCCGGGATGAACGCACGATCGTTCCCCGTGCTGCCATCGCCATTGATATCACCGTTGACGAGCGGCGTGAACGGAACGCCCGAGTAGAGATTGGCGGTGACGCCGAAATTGAAGCCGCGGAACCGCCCGGCACTCGTCACGCGGAACGTGTGCCGCGGATTCGAGATGGGTACCCATTGCTTGACGTAGGGATCGCCGATCGTGCCGATGCGCGAGTTGCCGCGCGATTCGGTGGAGCCCGCATTCATGACATACGTCATGGTGAGCGACACCCGGCGGTTGAAGAGCGGATTCGGCGGCACGAGCGTTGCCCGAAGCTCGGTGCGATATCCACGGATGTCCGACATCATGCTCGACACGGAGGCGAATTCGGGGGAGAGGCGCGACGCGCCTGACGAGAGGGACCCCGTGCCCGGTACAATGGCGCTCGCCGGAGCAAAAACCGGACGACCGCCTTCGGCTGCCAGCGTGAACTTCGGCGTGCGATTCAGGTTCAGGTCGATCGTGCTCTGGCCGTGGGTGTTGTACGAGAAGCCACCGTTGATGCCGAGTATCCATTGGCCCGGCACGCGGATGCCGTCGATGCTCAGGTTGGACCGCCAGTTCAGCGGTGCCTGGAAGTTCGTGTCGAAGACGCGAACGAGCGGCCTGGCCAGCGAAAACGTGGTCCCGGGCGTGCCGTCGGCGCAGGCGGTCGGGGCTTCCGTCATCGTGGACCAATCGGGAATCGGGACTGCGTCACCGACGCATGACAGGGTGATGCGCGTTCCCGGCAATCCGGTGGATTCCACCAGTTCAGCGATGGTTCCGTTGTTCACCGTTCCGCGATACGCGCCGAACGTTCCGGTCACGCCGATTCCCGGCAGGGTGGAGGCACGCTGCATGGACACGATCGACGACACCATGTCCGGCGACATCGACCGGATGGCCTCGGCCGACAGTCCGCCTAACGTCGACGCCCGGCCGGCCGTGCCCCGCCCCCGGCGGGTGGCCGAGGTCCAGGAAAAGCCAACGCGCGGACTGATTCCGGCGTCGCGCGGGATCCGGTCCGTGCGCATCCCGAACGTCTGTTCCACCGCCGGGTTGTACCGCGGCAGCGTGCCCGGGTGCGCGAAGTCCATCCGCAACCCACCCTGAAACTGCCATGCGTCCGACGCCTTGTACTCCTCCCCGATCCAGACCGACGAGTTCTTCGAGTTCGTGCTCCGTGGCGTGTTCGTGATGACACGGTCGAACGAGGCCGGCCGGTTGGCTGCAAGGTCCTCGATGGTCAGGTACGTATAGCTGCCTAACAACGGGCTGCCCGGGAAGTAGAAATAGTTGCTGCGGTTGTAGGAAACCTGGCCGCCGATCTTGACCTTGTGCTTTCCATTCGACGGCAGCCATGAAAGTTCGTTCTGCAGTTCACCGTTGCTCGTCTGCTCGTAGTAATCCCCGTCGCCGCCGCCGAAGGTCAGCGACGACAGTCCCGTCCGACCGTCGCTGAAATCCGTGCCCACGCGAACCGACCCGCTGGGCAGCAGCGTGTACGGGTCGGCGTCGTCGGAGTAGTACTCGTAGCCCGCCGTCAACTCGTTGAGCAGGCCGCGCACATAGCTCGTGGTCCTCAGTCCGAACGAATGCGACACGACCGCCAGCTCGTTGACGCGGGTCGGGAAGGACACTTCGGACCCGTTGCTGCCCACGTTCTGCTGCCAGCGGCCGTTATGCGACAACCGGATCGACGAGGTCGAGCTGGGCGCCCAATCGATGACTTCCGTGCTGCGGAGTTGTCGAT
>CAMPKM010000374.1 GCA_946887155.1 uncultured Gemmatimonadota bacterium | reverse complement strand
GACCCTGTCAGGAAGAACGACCACTGAATCCAGCCGGCCACCACGGCCAGTGGAAACACGAGCCACGGAAATCGGCGATAGCCCCAAACGACCCAGATCGAGATGACGATCTGCGCCAACACCAGGATGGGGACCGTTTCTCCGGCGGCGGTTATGGCGAGATACTTGCTGCGACCCGAAGCCAGCAGGACGGCGCTCACCCCCACGGGGACCATCAGCCAGAGTGGAGAGATGTCCGACAGCGACAATCGGACAGCGGTCGCGCGGTCGGGGACGAGCGTGGCAAGGACCGCGAACGCCACCGCGACTCCATACGTCGCGACAGAAAGGTTGACGGTATCGAACACCCCGAGCAAAACCTCGACGTTCATCTGAAAAAGGGGTCAGACACCTTTATTTCCGGATGCGGTAGCGGACCAGCTGCGGCACGTCCACGTCGTCGAGTTCAACGCCCCAGGCCTGGTCACCGATCACGGTCATGGGACGGACGCTGCGCGGCAGACCGAACGTCGCCACGACATTTCCTTTCGGATCGAGCACAGTCCAGTTGAGCGTCGCTCCGAACTCCTCGCGGCGGAGCCAGAGCGAACCATCCATGGCCGCGAACGCTTGTGTGACAGTCACCTGATGGTCCGGGATGTGGAGGGCCTTCCGCACCTGGTCGGCGCTGAAGCGCGTTTTCTCGTTAGGGCCTGAGCTGAAGCGGCGCACCTGCACGTCCACGATGCTGTCGACCACGCCCGCCGCAAATGCCTTCGGACGATAGGTGTGTGACCGGCTCCATAACGTGTCGCCACTCGCGTCGATCGCGGTCACGTTGAACGAGGTACTCCCCTGGCCCGCGCCGCGTTCGATGACGAACACCCGCTCAGACGGGCCGGCGATCACGGTCATCGGATCGTCCGGAACGGGCTGGCTGAAGAACATCGTGGCGTTACCGGACTGCATCGTGCCCTGTCCCGATCCGATCGGTACCCAGGCGATCGTATCGAGCACCGCCGCCGTTCGTGTCACGCGGAACACCGGTCGCGCCTTGATCTGCCCACTGCTGACGAGATGAGAAGGAAAACTCGATCCCGCGAACACGGATCCATCGCTCAGCAGCGTGGATGGCGTCGGCCGGAAGTACGCGTCCGGTCGCGCCGGCCCGGACGGCGCGGGTTCCGCGACGATCGTCGAGATGAGCGTTCCATCTGGGCGGAAGAGCGTGATCCGGCGTTGGCGGAAATCCGTCACGTACAGTGTGTCGCCGATGAAACCAACCCCGCCAAGTCCGGTAAACTCTCCCGGCCCTTCTCCCTTTCGCCCGATGGTGCGCAGGTATTTGCCCTGGGCGTCAAAGACCCGTAGTGCCTGGTCTCCCGCCTGTGTGACGTAGATCGATCCATCGGGCCCGATCGCAATTTCCCGGATCGGGTTGAGCTCGTAGTGCGGATCCGCGTTTCCGCCGCCGATCCGGAGTTCCGGCTCGAGATTCCATCGCGCCGGAGTCTGTCCCGAGAGGCAGGGCGCGACGAGGAGGATGAGAAGCGCGGCGAATGCTGTGGGCACGGTTACCTCCGGGATCGGACTTCAACGACGGTCAGTGCCTGGGAACCAAAGGTGGCTCCCAATGGTCGACTCGGCAACGATGCTGGTTACGTGGTGTCACGTTCGAGACACGCGCATATCGCGGGCACCATACCGACTCGACTCTCGAACTCTGCTTGTCGCAGCGCGAGGACCGTCCAGCCGTTACTTGCCACGAAATGGTCGCGGATTTCCGCTTCGGTGATCCCGCGGGGAACGTCCGGCACGGGAAAGTCGACGGCGAAGGCGAGCAGGTAATAGCGGCCACGTGGCCTCACGGCACCCGACAGATCCGCCGCAAACTTCGCGCACTGATCGATCTCGAAGAGGTGGTAGAACCCGGAATCGACGACCGACCCGAACTGCCCCAATGTGCTGGGCCGTAAGGCATCTCCGACCCTGAACTCTACGTTGCTCGCGGCTTCTGGCGGGAGCGACTCGGCTCGCTTCTGCGCGAGAGCGACCGCCGCGGGCACGAAGTCCAGGCCAACGACTTTCGTACCATTCTTCGCGATCCAGATCGCCAGATCTCCAGATCCGGAACCGACGTCGAGCACGGGCTCCTCGAGCGGAAATTCCGAGATGAGCTGCACGAGCGCCGGCTGCGGCCCGCCGATGTCCCACGGCGCGTCGGTGTCATAGACGGAAGCGAAGAACTTCCTGGGATCAGGTCCGAATCGCTGCATCATGCACGGAAGTCCGCCAGTTCGCCCGGCCCGCCCGGAATCTGCCACTCGAGTGCGAGCAGCGCGTCGAAAAGGCTTCGGCACGTTTGACCCTCGGCCAGCGGTCCGCCACACTCACTGCATAACGACTGATCCATCAGGTTCTCCTCTGCAAACTCCGCGTCAATTCGCGCAATCCGCGACGACTCGGTTCTCCGGCCGTTGACCCACCGCGAAAATCCGGTCGCCGCCAAAAACCCGGAATGATTAATGATTGATGAAGAACCACGTCCGGGCATTGCCGGCAGAAACTGGGGTGCAACATTGTCGCCGTACCTCTTCAGGAGACACCTGTGCGGCCCAACACGTTGGCGCTCGCATGTCTGGCGGTGACGGCCGCGCCGGCTTTCGGTCAGGTGACCCCATCCGCTGGACTCCGAACGCTGGACTCCGTCCAGATTCGGGAGACCGATACCCTCTTTCTTTCGCGGCCAGCTCAGATCGTCCTGGGCGCCGGTGGCCATGTCTTCCTCACTGATGCCAGAGAGCCAAGGGTCATCGATATCGGCCCGGGCGGTCGCATCGAGCGAGTGTTCGGTAGAAAGGGTAGCGGACCGGGAGAGTTCGAGACGCCAACGGCCATGGCGATATCGGGTGACACACTGCTCGCCGTGTACGACCATCGCACCAAGCGAGTGACATATATCAACATCCCGCGATGGATCCTCGCACGCGTTTCACCCGTTGTGACCCAACGGCCGCCGGTCATCAAGTTCGTGGATGGCCATCTGTTCGCGACCCACTGGGATTTTGGCACGAATACGTCATTAGCGAGGATTGTTGAAAAAGACGGCACGCTTGATGAAAAGCAGGGCGTCATCCCCGACCTCGGAGACCAGACCCAGATGCTCATCGGCGGCGCATTCTGGAACGCCGTCTTCGCGCCCGTGTCTGATCAAATCTTTGCGATGTATGAGGCTTCGAATTCGCTTTTCGTTTGGGAGCGAGGGTCTCGTACCGCGCGCGAAATAACACTTCCCGCAAAGCACAGGAGAGGACTTCCGGCTGGGCTGTTCGAGAGCCTGCTTCGCGACCCGGCCAGGGCCACGCCAGCGATGATTTATGATCGGTCGGTACCAGTAGCGTTGGCACCGATCACGCCCGATATCGTCGCGGTAGTCACCAGGGACGTAAAGGTCGAGTCGGACAAATGGTACACAGTTCATTACGTCACCCTGTACGACCACAGGCGGAATACAGCCTGTCCCGACCTCGAAGTGCCGGCCTCGCGGCTCAAGGTGGCGCTGCTACGGGATCCGTTCCCAATCGTGGCATTACGAGGTGACACTCTCGCGCTGCTGGAACAGTCCGAAACTGCGGATGCAGAGCCGATCCAGCTACTACGTCGCTATCGGATTGAACCCGACCGATGCCAGTGGAGCGCCGTCAGCCGTTAGGCATGGCGAACGGAGTCTTTACGCTCGCTCGAGTCTAAGATCGATCCAACGCTGCCATCGCGACTTCGGAGGCTTCAACTCCCACAGGC
>CAMPKM010000373.1 GCA_946887155.1 uncultured Gemmatimonadota bacterium | reverse complement strand
TGAATCCCGCCTCGTCAGACCCGCTCGGAGCCGAGGTGCTCTGGTTTCCTGCACGCCGGACGACGGTCAAGGGACGCGCCTGCCGCGAGTATGACGTGACCAATGAGGCGGGGGTCCGGTTGTTAGGCGCGCGAACGTTCCTGTGGGATCGCGACATGCTGGTCACCGCGCCAAACGCAGAGCCGGTGTTCACCATTGTGCGGGCCCTGACCTTTCCAATTACGGGAAAGGCGCACGTCAAGGAACTGCCGTCCGGCGTTCCCATCGGCACGGTTTACCGAAATGGCACATTCCGGGATTCGGCTGGTGTTGTACGAGGACGTTTTCGGGATGCCCGATCGGTTCGGGAACGCACGAAAGAAAGTGTGCTTCAAGGTGCCATGGACGCTATCCTCGCCACGGGTGCGGATTCAATGCCATCCGGGCCTGACGCTCTGGTCCTGCACATTGATGGTGCCATTGCCGGCACGTTGACGTACGGGGCTCTTCCGTTCGGTGCGCTTACCCAGGATGCCCAGCCCCCGGCCAGCACGATAGTTCCGCGGTTCATGCAAAGGATGTGGCAGAGACTCAATGCACCGCGGGGGTGGAAGTTTGTTCGCCTTCAGCGCGGTGACGACGATGCTCGGCTTCAACTGGCCGCCGCGCTTTTTGCGGCTGACTTGTCGCGCTGGTGAGGGATCGATTCGAAAGCCGGCAGCGATCTCCACGCTTCCCGATTTCACCTGACTGGCCGTAACACTGCTTGGTGATCTGAGAGCCGCCACCCCGGCGGTCATCGCACACGCTTCTGCCGATAATCCTCGGTGATTTTCCACGGACCGCCGTCAACTGAGGACTCCTCGACGTAGCGAAGCCCCTCGGGTACCGCGGTAATGATCGTGCGCAGCCGATTGTTCGCAGGCCAGTTCGGCATGGGCTGGAGGTTCATGACCCACCGGTCCCCCTCGGGACGGCCATGATACGTCAGCATCGAACCGTCCGGAAAAGTGAAGTGAGCGATATACGTCGAGTCGGCAGCGCGATAGCTGAGGACGTGCATCGTTTCGCGACGTGCACCGCGAGACTCGCTCCAGCTACGACAGACCATGTGCCGACGGCCGCCGGGGAGCCATCCGCATATCTCTTCGTGACCAACTGGTGCTGGACTTCCGTTCGCCGCGTCGGGCTTACCGTCGGTGGTCCACGTCCCTTCAAAGAACGTCATGCGTTCGTGCGGCTCACTCGGCGCCGAGGGATCATTTCGACGACGCGGTGATGCCTGGGCCGTTGATAGCGAAGGGAGTCCCATCAAGGCAACGACGAAGCCACCGACGAGCAGCGTCATGATTCGATGTGAGGGACATGCGTTCATTTCAGCCTCTGTTTCCATAGTGTCAATTCGGGGTCGCTCTGTGATCTTTGGTCTGATCACGTGCACCCCACACACGCGCTCACTCGCCCCGCAACGCCTCTACCGGCTGTACCGACAGCCCGCGACGGGTCGGTACGTATGCAGCGCAAAATCCAACCACCAGCATGAGCAACGCGACCGCTGGCACGAGCAATACCGTCTGCGCCGCCGCCACTGGCCCGGTGACGCGGTCGAGTATCGTGGCAATGATCGCCCCCATAACAACTCCAACGCCCATCTGTCGCGCGATTCGCGAGAACACGGTCATCATCACGCGACGTTGAGAGGCGCCGAGCGCCGTTCGAATTCCAATTTCGCGCCGGCGCTGCGCGACGGTCAGTGACATGAGCGCGTACACACCCGCTGCGGACAGGAGAAGGACGGTCGCAAGAACCAGAGTGAGAACCGTGCCGACGAGTTCGAGTACGAACGCCGACTCGGGATCGACGGCGGCCCCGGTAGCCATCTGGCTGAGCCGAAGGTCGGTACTCGTGGCGGCAATGGTGTTGTACACGGTTGCTCCAAACGTCTCCGGAACAACTCCGCGCGTCCGGATCACCATGGTGGCGGCCGACACCCGTTCCGGCGCAAACGGATGATAGACCAGTGGCGCGATGGCGTCGGGATCGAGCGGATTCTGTTCCAGGTCGTTGATCACTCCGACGATCTCAAACCACGGCGGCAATCTGGTCGTGTCGGACATTCCAAGTGGCACATAACGAATGCGATGGCCGAGCGCCGCTTGGCCATGGAGCAAACGCCGTACGAAGGAACGATTCACGATCACGACACGCGTCGAGTCACCGAGGTCTACGGATGTAAAGCGACGGCCGCTCAGGAGGCTGGCATCGTGGAGGTCGAAAAACGCCGTATCGACTCCCTGCGGACGAACGCGCCGCTGAACATCAGTGTCGAGGGTGACGCCGTCGACTTCCACCCGACCGCTCCACGTAGCGCCAGTCGGCGCGCCGCCCCGAAAGCCGACGCCCGCAATCGAGGGATTCGACACGAGATTGCGCACGACGGCATCGATTCTCGTACCTAACGTTGGCACCGGCAGCGCTCCCGGTCCGATCGGGCGCTTGATACTGAGTATGGCGCGGTGAAACTCCTGGGCCGGGAACGTGGTGTGCGAAAATGAGTCGGTGGCCGCCTGGAGACCGCTCTTGAGCGCCGGCGGAAGGATCGCGACCGCGAACGCAACCTGGCCCACGATGAGCACCGTCCACACTCTGCCAAGTTGAGACCCCGTTCCGCCGCCCAATTGTCGAAGGTCTGCTTCGATGCGACGTCCGGTGGCATGCAGCGCGGGAATGACGCCGACAATGATCGCCACGACCAGCGCCAGGCCAAGGGCAAGCATCGCCGTTTCGGGCCGCAGGCTGGTATCCATCCAGAACGGGGGCGTACCTCCAAGTTTGCTGAGGCCGACGGTCATGCCACGACCGATGAGCTTCATTCCGTACTCGGCAATGGCAAGACCGGCAATGGCAGGAGGAAGCGACAACGCGACCGCTTCGACGAACAATTGGGCGACGATTCGGGCACGACTCGCGCCTAACGCCGTTCGCACCGCGATCTCTGACCGGCGTACCGCCGTCCGCGCGTACACGAGAATGGCGACATTGAAGGCCACAATGATGACCGTCAGCGCAATCGCCATCTTCGCCAACCAGAGCTGCTTCACTTCAATCCCCTGCACGTCCAGCAGGGGGTCGGTGTATCTCCACACCTTTGCCTGAAGGTCCGCGTTGGTTTGCGGAAACTCGACCGCGGCCCGCCGTCCAATGGCCTCCAGCTCGGCGCGCGCCGATGCCATCGTTGCATCCGGTGCCAGGCGGCCGAACACGAACATTTCCGGTCCCCTCCCCCGGGCGACACGCGACGGGTCGAGGAGCAGTGTGGTCCAGTATTGATGGTTGAGCGGAAAGCCGTACCGGGCAGGCATGACACCGATGATGGTGAACGGCGTGTCATTGATGCGCACCACGCGCCCAATGATGGACGAGTCGGCCGCATAACGAGTGCGCCAGACGTCGTATCCGATGACGAGCACGTTCGGGGCACCCGGCGCCTCGTCGTCAGGCGCCAGCACCCGGCCGAGCATGGGTGGGATGCGCGCGACACGAAATCCGCTGGCCGTCATGCCGGCCAGCCTGATGTCTTCAGCGGATGCGGGCCCCGTTTCGAGCGACGCGGGAATGTTACGGAAGGCGCTGATCTCGACCACGGACTTCACCTGTTCCCGCCAGTCGATGAAGTCCTGCGTCGAACGTCGCTCTTCGTTGTTCGCGTTGACGCTCCAGTTTTCAATGGCGACCATTCGGTGCGCGTCGTCGAACGGAAGTGTGGGCGCGCCCATGAAATCCATGGCGCCGGAGAAGCCGGTC
>CAMPKM010000372.1 GCA_946887155.1 uncultured Gemmatimonadota bacterium | reverse complement strand
AGGTTCATCTTCGCGCCGAGTTCATTGCAGCCCGCCGCGCCATGGACCATCTCGATGGCCACGAGTCGCGTGCGGTCTCCGGGCGCGCCACGCAGCACGCGGCCGGCCGGTATCATGGCGTCGAGGAACGGCAGGGCAACGGTCGCTCCCATGCCACGCACGAAGGTACGTCGGGGAATCGGCTTTCCGGTCAGGAAATACATGAACGCTCCCTTGGGTGGTTTTACTGCATTCCGTTGCCGGCCGCCTGGGTATCGGCGACGCGTCTCATGCGGAAGGCATCGCTCATCACGACGCCCAGCACGAAGTCATTCATCCGGTAGCCGCCTGGTTCTGCCGCGTTGACGATGCGGCGAACGGTCGGCATGTCGTAGTACTCGATCCGGCGGCCTAACGCGTAGGCCATCAGGTTCGACGTGAACGTGCGAAGCAGCGGGGCCGGGCGCTTCAGCAGCACGGCCTTCAGCTCGGCCGGGCTGGAGATCGGCGTGCCGTCGTAATAGTCGCCACGCGAATCGACCGGGTTGCCGTTTTCACGGAGCCGCCAGCGGCCGGTGACGTCAAAGTTGTCGAGCGCCAGCCCGATGGGATCGATGAACAGGTGACACGAGCGGCACTGTGGATTGGCACGGTGCATCTCCATGCGCTCGCGCGTCGTGAGGAGACGGCCTTCCTTTGCCTCCTCCGTCTTGTCGAGATCCGGCACGTCGGGCGGCGGTGGTGGCGGCGGAGAGCCCATCAGGACCTCCATCACCCACTTGCCGCGGAGCACCGGCGAGGTCCGGTTGGCGTGTGACGTCAGCGTCAGCACGCTGGCATGCCCGAGCAATCCGCTGCGCCGGTCGTCCGGATAGTTCACTTTCCGGAAGTCACGACCGACGACGCCAGCAATGCCGTAGTGCCGGGCCAGTTCCTCGTTCAGGTACGTGTAGTTCGCGGAATACAGGTCGAGGACCGTCCGGTTTTCGCGGACCAGGCCATAGAAGAACAATTCCGTTTCGCGACGCATCGCGTCGCCCAGTTGCTGGTGAAAATCGGGGAACTGCAGAGCATCTGGATGGACCTTCTCGATATCCTGGAGGCGAAGCCATTGCGCCGCAAAGCGGGTGGCGAGCGCCTCGGCACGCGGATCGGCCAGCAACCGCCGGGTCTGCGCCGTGAGGACCGCCGGGTCGGTCAGCTTGCCGTTCCGGGCGACAGCGATGAGTGCCGCATCAGGCGGTGCACCCCAGATGAAGAATGAAAGGCGGGAGGCCAGGTCCATCGCGCTGACTGCATAACGCTGGCCGGGTCGGGCACCGGCCGGCAGCTCTTCCATGCGGAAAATGAAGTGCGGGCTCGACAGGATGGCCTCGATCGCCGTGCGCACGCCCAGCTCGAATCCACCTTCGGCGCGCCCCTGGTCATAAAACGTCATCAGGCCCTCGAGATCCCTGGCCTGCAGCGGGCGGCGATACGCGGCGCCGCCGAGGCTGGCGACGATCTTTTCGGCGCAGGGACGTTCCTCGTCGGCCGTCGTGGGACGGCAGGTGAAGATCTTCTGGCGGCTCGCGGTCTCGCTGACGCCGGTCGGGTTGTACGGACCGGTGACCGTCATGTCACGGAGGTGGGCAACGTTGGTGATGCCGAGTTCCGAACCGATCTGCGTGTCAGCGATCGAGTGACCGATCTGCGCGATGTTGTCGTTGACCGGGCTTTCGAACGTGCGAATGAACGCCGCCGACACCCGATGCGCCCCGGCGCGAACCGGCACCGGTCTGGTCTTCAGCTCCATGTTGTTCGGATCGGCCTGCGACATCCACCGGTCGACCTCGATCATGCCGACGCGAACGCCGTCGACCGAAATCTCGATCTGTTCGTCGAACGGCGCGTCGGAGCCGAACAGCTGTCCGGTCGGGATCGCATGGAGCGAGACGCTGAAGACGTATTCACCGTCGGCCACGAAGGTGTGCATGACGGAAACACCACCGCGCGTGCCCGCTGGCGCACCAGGCGCCTGATCCCACTGCGATGCGAGTCGCGGAAGCTTGTACGACTCCGAACCGACGCTCGCGTTAGGATCGCCCACCGCCAGGCGGCTGATTTCACTGGCCGCATCGAGATAGGCATCGAGCAGGGTCGCCGAGGGAAGCTGGACGTCGGCGATGTTGTCGAAGTTCGCGCTCTTGGTATCGAGGGGCAGCCAGGATCCGGCGTCGACATCGAGGTCGAGGAGCGACTTGATCGATCGCTGGTATTCGGCCTGGTTCAGCCGTTGGAACGTGCGTACGCCCGGTTCAGGGCGAACCGCCGCGGCCTTGTCGATGATCGACTCGAGAGTGGACGCGAGCACCGTGAGCGTATCACCTCCCGGTCGGCGACGGCCCGGCGGAGGCATCATCCCGGTGCGAAGCTTGTTGATGATCTTTTCCGACACGTCGGCGGTCACGGGAGAAGATGCTGCCGCCGCCACGTCGAACTGTTCGAGGGACAGGCTGCCCATCTTCCGGCGCTCGCTATGGCACGAGGCCGCGCAGGTCTGCTGAATGACCTTGGTCAGTTCACTGTTGCTGATCGCTGCTTTCCGCGCGATTTCCCTGCGAAGGGTCGCATGGGGTTTCGCTGCCGGTACCGATTCCGCGACGACCGGCGCGATACGACTCGCCGGGACGGAGTGGGAATCGAGGTTCCGAACTGCTGGCACAAGGGCCAGAACGCCGCCGGCCAAAATGGCCAAGACGTGCACCTTCATGCCTGACTCTCCCGGTATGACCGTCTGTGGATCGTACGACCGCCCTCTATAGTGGTGGCCAAGTCTGCGTCCAGCAAGAGGTTTCTCGTTACGGCTGGCCTAGTTACCGCTCCCGGAGGGACGAAACGCGGGCCTGATTTCTGCTCTACGGATTGCCCCCGGCGTCCGCTGTAAAGCGGCGTTCCTGCCCACCGGAGCTGAAGAAGCGCCCTCGACGGAGGGCGCTTCTTCAATTCCGGCTCAGGCTAAGGACATCTGGCGAGCGCCACCGGACACCGTTCGGGGTCAGGCGGCGGAGCACTCGACACACCGCCCGGACCGCCAACGGTGTAATTCGGCAGCAGCAAGGTCGCCAACTCGGAGCCGGGCACAGGCAATTACAGGATGCTGTTCGCTGGAAGCGTCTGCCAGCCTCGGGCGTCGAAATACGCAATGACAGCGCTGACCCCGAGTCCCTCAATGCGCTTTTCGTAGCGCAGCGCGTCCCACAGGCTTCCGCACTGACCATTCAATTTCCGGGGAACGCACCCCGGCTCGTCAGGCGGACCGTCGACCGTTACCGGCGGCAGTTGACCGTTTGCTACCCGTGTCTTGTTGATGAGTGGAACGGCTTCAGCGGCGCGTCCCAGCCTGATCAGCCCTTCTGCCTTGAGGAGGTCCATTTCAGACACGAGCATCGAACGCAGCAGGATGTTCGTCCCGCTCCCCGGTTGTCCGGGCGGCACGATGGTCACGGCAGCGACCTTCCCCTGGATCGACTCGATCGCGTTGGTCGACGGCACCGGGATGTTCTCGACCTCGAGCCGCCCGACCGTGAAGGGCACGCGCGTGCCTGACGTGGGATCGGTCAGCCCGGTCGTCACCACTGCCTGCAGCGAAAGAGGCACGGCGGCGAGGCGGAAATTCACGGTCGCCGTGCCCCCCGCTTCCACGGTCACGTTCGGAACCTGCATCACGCGATACCCGATCCGGCGAGCCTCGATCCTCGCGAGCCTGCCGGCGCGCCGACAATGGTGTATCGCCCCTCCGCGTCAGTCACGGCGCCGATCCGGGTACCGACAACGAC
>CAMPKM010000371.1 GCA_946887155.1 uncultured Gemmatimonadota bacterium | reverse complement strand
GCATGTGGATGATGCCGGCGTCCGCGAACTGGCGTCGAACCTCCGGCGAGATGTCGCGCTCGTCGGCGATCACGAGCGCGCGGGCGAGCGCCGAGTAATCGCCGTACAGCGAATCCAGCGCGACGCCGGCTCGGCTGCGGAGGCGCGCGAGGAGTCCGGGCTCACGCTCGACGCGGATTCGCGCATCCGTGATCGACAGACGGGTCCCTTCGCGGCGGGCCGTTCCGCGCGCGTGGACGAACGCTCCCGACGCGGCCTTTCCGTCGGTGACGCGCATGCGAACGGCAACGCGACATCCGGCACCTGACGCAAACCCTCGCGCGCTCGCGCCTGGTCTGGCGTCTTCGCGCAGGCGGATCGTTGCGTATCCAGTTGACTCGATGGCGGTGGCGCAGGCCGCATCGGAGCGGGCAACGCTCCAACCGGTCACTGCCCCAGCGGCGCCGAGCAGCGTCAGGCAGGCACCAACCGCCGATCGCCGGAAGGCGCAGGTCGCAAGCGCCACACCCAGCGCCACCGAGGCCGGAAACAGTTTGCCGCCCGACCCCATGAGGAGCCCGGCGGCAACGGCGAGATAAGCCCAGGTTACCAGTGGCACTGCCCGCTCCCGTGTCAGGTCGCGGCAGCCCCCTGCGAGACGAATGCCTCAGGACCATGCCGCGGGTTCCGTTGCACACGGCGCATGGCCTCGAGGACCAGCACCGCCACCTCGGCCTGGGCCTGGTCGCGCGTCAACGCGACGCGCGTCACCGCTGACCCGACGCCAGCACCGGAGATGTACCGGGGACGAGCATGGTTCAGCGCATGCGTAATCACATCATCCTGGCACTTCGAGCAGTGGCAATATCCCGCCTCCAGCTCGCGGAGGCGGAAGAAGACTTCGTGCACCGATTCTTCGAGGACGTTTTGCATGGAGTCCCGGCGTGGTGCCCACGGCATGTTGCGGGCTCACTTGAAGACGCCCCGGCTCGTCGGAGGTAAGCCGGGCCGCGCGGCGCATGGCCAGCCTGTGACATCCCTCACACCGGGGACGGAGTCGACTCCGTCCCTCCTCCGTCCCTGCTCCGTCCCTGCTCCGTCCCTCCTCCGTCCCCCGGCTAGGCGAGGGGGAGGGGGTGGCGGTCGGGAATGGGGGAGCCGGTGAAGGTTGATCCGGTTGTTCCCGTCAGTTCGACCGTGAGGTAGCGGCCGAGTTGGGACTCCTCGCCGGGGATCAGGACCGTCTTGAAGTCCCGCGAGCGCGTCTGCAGCAGCTCACCGCGCCGTGCGGTTTTCTCCACCAGCACTTCGCGCCGCTGGCCCAACAGGCCCATGTTCCGCTGGCGGGCCTTGGTACGCACCAGCGTTATCAACTGGTCGAGCCGCTCCGTCGCGACTTCGTCAGGCACCGACTCGGACGCTGGCATCCGCGTCGCCGGTGTGCCGTCACGGGGCGAGAACTTGAATGTGAAGGCGTCGTCAAATCCGATCTCGTCCACCGCCGACATCGTCTCGGCAAAGTCCTCGTCGGATTCGCCTGGAAATCCGACAATGATGTCCGTCGTCAGGCACAATCCGGGCACCGCTTCGCGCAAACGGCGCACGCAGTCGAAGTAGCCTTCGCGCGTGTAGCGCCGGAGCATGCGCTTGAGCACCCGGCTGGACCCGGATTGCATTGGCAGGTGGACGTGTTCGCACACCGCGTCCACCTCGGCCATCGCCTCGATGACCGCGACGGAGAAGTCGTTAGGGTGCGGGCTGGTAAACCGGACGCGGCGGATGCCGGGCACACGACCCACAGCTCGCAGCAGCGCGGCGAAATCATGTTCGCCATCGTGGTATGAATTGACGGTCTGGCCAAGCAGCACTACCTCCGTCATTCCCCCGGCGGCCACCGCCTCCACTTCCCGCACCACGTCGGCGAGCCGGCGGCTACGCTCGGATCCGCGCGTAGTGGGCACGATGCAGTACGTGCAGCGGTAGTCGCAGCCCCGCTGAACCGGAATCCAGGCCTTGACCGTGTCGAACCGCCTTGGCGTGAAATCCTCGTAATGCTCCTCGAGATCGAAGGTCGTCTCGATCGCCCGCTCCCCACCGCGCGCGCGCTCGAGCAGCGCGGGAAGCGCGCGGTAACCATCGGGACCGATCACCAGGCTGACGTGTCGCGCGCGTTCGAGCAGCGTCGGTCCGAGCCGTTGCGCCATGCACCCGGTCACGCCCATCACCGCCGCCGGCTTCATGGACCGTTTCAGTTCGCCGAGCCGCCCCAGCACGCGTTGCTCGGCGTGATCACGGATGGCGCACGTGTTCAGCAGGATGACATCCGCATCCTCGGGCGTCGCCGATTCCACGTAACCCTCGGCGGCGAGTTTCCCGACAATCAACTCGGAGTCGCTGACGTTCATCTGGCAGCCGTACGTTTCGACGTACACACGGCCCTTCGTTCCCGAATCGACAGTCACGATTTAGTCAGCGGCGGTGGCAACGAGGCGCGTGGATCCTGCAGAAAGCCGGGCACTGACGCGCGTACCCCGTGGCAGCGCTGGCCCGCCCATGTCGACCTGAAGATAGTCCTCGGTCAGGCCCTCGCGCCGGTCACCCCGCACGACGACCACGTCCGCGGTGCCACCGATCCGACTCCTGGCGTACTCCGACGCCAGGGTATCGCTCACCGCCCGCAGTTCCGACGCGCGCTCCCGCACAATGGCCGGCGGTACCTGGTCGGGCAAGCGGGTCGCCGCGGTATCGGGCCTCGCGGAATACGGAAACACGTGCAGGTAGCTGAACGGCAGCGACCGGACAAAGTCCACCGTCTGCGCATGATCCTGGCCGGTCTCACCGGGGAACCCCGCGATGACGTCCGCGCCGAGCCCGAACGCGCACCCGCGACGCGCGAGACGCTCCACGGCTCGCGCATACGAAGCGCTGGTGTACCAGTGCCGGCCCATGCGCTTGAGCAGCCGGTCCGCACCCGACTGGAGCGGAGCGTGGAGGTGCGGCGCCAGCCGCGCGGGATCGCCGAACAGCTCCGCCAGCGCGTCGTCCACCTCGGTCGCTTCGACCGACGACAACCGGAACCTGACGACCGGCACTCCGGCAATGAGGCGCTGCAGCAACGCACCTAACGTCGAACCGATGTCCCGTCCCCATGTCCCGATGTGAATCCCGGTCAGCACGATTTCCGGATGCCGCTCAGCGAGTGCCGCCGCTTCACGCACCAGGTCGTCTGCCGGCCGGGAGCGATTGGCGCCACGCGCCATGGTCGTCGCGCAGAACGTGCAATGTTCGTCGCAACCATCCTGGATGCGCAGCAGCGCCCGGGTGCCGTGTTGCGACACCGATGCACCGGGCACCGGCGCCAGCCCGAGGGATCGGGCAACCTCCATGGCATCGCCGCCCGCGACGACATCGGCCACCCCGGGCAAGGCACGCAACTGGCCACGATCGAGCGACGCCGCACAGCCCATGACCACGGTGCGCAACGATCCGTTCGATCGGGCGGCCTTGCGAATGCCCTTCCGCAGCTCGGCCTCCGCCTCGGCCGTGACCGCGCAACTGTTGAAGACCGCGTGATCCGCGTCCGATGGGTCATCCACGATGACACCTCCGGCTCGCTCGACCAGGGAACGCACCTGCTCGGTGTCGTACTGGTTGGCGCGGCACCCGTATGTCCGCAGGTATACCTTCACTGGTCCTGCTCCAGTGCCTGACGAGTGAGTGAGGTCGCGCTCGGCAACTCCACCACGAACGTCGCACCGCCTCGACCGGTTTCGACCGAGATAGTGCCCCCCATGGCCAGGACTGCCGCCCGGCAGTAGGC
>CAMPKM010000370.1 GCA_946887155.1 uncultured Gemmatimonadota bacterium | reverse complement strand
TTCTGCCTGACGAGCGGAAGGAGTTGATCTCGAAATCCGTGGTGGCCGGCGTGTACGAAAAGGAAGTCGACCGCGAATCCGCGTTCGAGAAGCTGCGCGAGCGCGCCGCCGCTGCCGCAGATGACGCGTCCCGCTCTTCGCTGCCCGGATCCACATCGCCCACACGCGGGGATGGCGACTCGGGCATGTCGGGCGCCCTCGGCGGCCTGATTTTCGGCACGACCGGTCCGCGCGGAGGTAAACGCGACGGGCTCCTCGACATTTTTGCAAAGACCGCAACGCGGAGCGTGGCGAGTAGTGTGGGTCGGCAGATCCTGCGAGGAGTCCTCGGCTCGTTGACAGGACGGACCAGGCGACGCTGAGTTCGGCAATTGCCCATCCAAAGCCGGAGGGCACGCAACCTTCCGAACGCTTCGCGAGTGGGAGTAGTAGGCGAGCGGCCTGAAGGTTTTGATCCATGATACATTTCAGCGTCCGGAACTCGCGGCATCGCGGGAGCCCGCCCCCAAGTCGGACGACCCGCTCGCTAAATGTTTGCGCAAATAGCTGTCCGACCAGAACAGGAAACCCGCCCCTCGCCCGGTGAATGGGCCGTTCTTGCCGGCATTTTGGCGCTGGCGGCGGCACTCCGGTTCTATCACCTCGGTGCGCTGGGACTTCAGGTCGACGAGGGCATACAGGCGCTCGCCGTCCAGGGCTGGCTTCAGGATGGCCTTCCGATCGTACCATCAGGCGCCGTTTACCAACGCTCGATCCCGTTCCTGTACCTCCAGGTAATCACCGCCAGAGTCGTTGGGCTCAACGAGTTCGCCCTTCGGTTGCCGGCGGCGGCCTTCGGCGTCGCCGCCGTTGCCGCAACGTACTGGTTTGCGCGCGGGATGTTCGATCGCCGAGTGGCGGTGATTGCGGCAGTATTCATCGCGCTATCTGCCTGGGAAATCGAGCTTTCACGTTACGGCCGTTTTTATACCGCCTTCCAGTCGACGTTTGTCATCTCGTTTCTGTGCCTGTACCGGATGCTTACCGGCGGATCGCGAGCATGGAGCATCGGGTTTGTTGCTGTGTCACTGGTCGCCATTACCCTCCACGAATTCTCGATAGCGATCGCAACCTGTTTCCTGATTCCGTTATTTGATCGCAACGTCACCGCCACGTTCCGGGCGAAATCGTTCGCGGGAGGAATGGCCTTCGTGACGGTATGGCTGGCGTATCGCCGGTTCGCCGGTAGCTGGATCGAGTCCATGGCTCCGCCGCATGGGCTCGAACTCGTGTCGTCAAATGAGCCCGTCACCGGCGGCACGAAGATCCTGCCGTTCCTGCCTGACCTTGCACTCCCGGACCTGTCGCCGGTCATGGACGCGCTGGCGAAGCCGTTGTCCGGCATTCATCTCGTGATCCTGGTGAGTGGCCTGTGCGTATGGCAGACGATGCGCCGGACCTCGATGCGCGAGGCGGCGTTGCTGTTGCTCGCGATTTTGTTCGGCGTGGTCCACGTTTTCATGCTGTCGTTCCTCGCGCTCCTTGCCTGGTTTATGCTTTTCGGGGAGACGTGGAAGGACCTCTGGTCGCCACGACTCCGTCCAACACTAGTGGCACTCGGCTTCTCGTTAGGTTATTGGACGCTGGCGCTGTCGAGCAGCGCCGGCGACTGGCGTTCGGTGATTCTCATGTCGTTTGGATTCCCGAACGTCCTTCAGTACTTCCTGTACTGGTTTGCGATGGGATGGCCGTTGTTCCTCGTCGCCACGACGATCTGCTGTGCCGCGATGGTGCTTCGCTATTTCTCGTCGCGGAATCGGGCGTTCCTGTACCTCCCGGCTGGCATCATCATACCGGCCGTCGTTGCCAGTCTGTTCAGCGCGTACCAGGAATCCCGGTACGTCTTCCACCTGTATCCGCTGATGGTCGTGGCGTTCGTGTGGGGCATCGTCTCCGTCACGGACCGTGTCGTCGGTCGAGCGTCTGGCGGCGTTCGCCCCGTCGCGGTGCTGGCGGGAACGGCGATCGTGGCCCTGTTGGCGACGGGCGATGTGGGCCGGTTGACGGTGGCGCCGCTGGGGAGATCATATGGGGAGCCGCGCGACGTCATGCGCAGCATCATCAGCTGGCCGGCATACGGATGTTTCCATCAGGACCAGATGGGCGCGGCGCGATACGTGCGGGATCACATGCGTGCCGGAGACCGGGTGGTTGCGATCGGGCTTCCGCATCAACTCCACGTGTATCGATTCTACGTCGGTCAGCTCGATGCGGCGGTCACGCGTGACGAGAACCGGGCATACCAGAGCCGCAGGCAAGGCCGACTGCTGGACCGGTATACCGGCGCCACGCTGGTCACGGACGTTGACGACCTCCTGACGAACGACGGTTCGACGACGTGGCTCATCGGGGACACGGTCCTGCAGTCGGATTCGGTGACCTACTTTCCGGAATCCGTGCGTGACGATGCGCGGCGCGTTGCAGCACGGACCGCCTTTGTGGGGCGCGACGGCGTCACGTACGTCGTGAGGTTGCCCTGACGCCGCGCCCCTTTGTCTCGGTCGTCGTCCCGCTGCATAACGAGGAGCGGTGGATCGAACAGTGCCTCGAGGCGCTGCTCGACCAGGACTACCCACGGGATCGGTACGAGATCCTTGTCGTCGACAACAACTCGACCGACGGTTCGGCCGCGCGCGTGGCGCGGTATCCGGCCGTCCAGCTCCTGCGCGAACCCGTGCAGGGGGATTACGCGGCGCGCAACCGAGGCATCAGCAGCGCAAAGGGATCGATCATCGCCTTCACCGACTCCGACACCGCTCCCGAGCGGAACTGGCTCAGCGCGATCGTCGATCACTTCGAACGAACTGGCACGAGCCTGCTCATTGGCCGGCTGCGTTTTGGCGAGGGCCGGGGTGTGCTCGCCCTGCTCGAGCAGTATGAGGCCGAGAAGGGGGCGTTCGTATTCAGCGCACGCCAGCCCGACATCTACTTCGGATACACGTGCAACATGGCCGTGACGCGTGACCTGATCGATCGCATTGGCCCCTTCGCCCCGGTCTTCCGCAACGCGGATGTCGTTCTCGTCAGGCGGACGGTCGACGAGCTGTCGCCGGCAGCACTGGCGTATTGCGACGCCATGCGGGTCCGGCGGCTCGAGGTAGCCACGGTGGGCCAGTACCTGGGCAAGCAGATCACCTATGGCCGCGATTATGCTCGTTATGCAGATATCGCCGGCGCCGCAACCCTCAGCACCGCCCAGCGTTTCGAGGTCTTCCGACGGACCCGCGAGCGTCAGGGACTCGGGTGGGGGCAACGCCTGCGCTTGCTGGCGATACTTGGCGTCGGCGCGGTCTGCTACGACGTGATGCGCCGCATCGGTCTTCTCCGGCGGACGACCGCAACCTGACGACCGCGCGCATGGCCGAAACGCCACGGGTACATCCGGTCCTGCTGCTGCTGACGGGCAACATGCTCGGCGCCGCGGTGGGCGGGGCGTTTTTCCTGACCGCGTCGTGGCGACTGTCCCTGGAGGACATGGGTCGGTATGCCGCCGTCATCAGCCTGCAATGGGTCGCGTTCGGGCTGATCGGCCATGGCCTTGGCATCGCCACGTTGCGGGTGGCGCGCAACCGGATCGCCGAATCAGACCACAAGGGCGCCCTCGGCATCGTCGCCTATGCCGTGCTGACAGCGATGTCCCTGTCGGTCATTACCGCGGCGCTGGTCTACTGGTTCATCGAGATCACGTTCACGTCCAGGATCGCGCCCGAAATCGCCGCGATCGCGATCCTCTGGGCGGGAGCCCGGGCGATGCTGGAATGCACGCGCTCCGGCCT
>CAMPKM010000369.1 GCA_946887155.1 uncultured Gemmatimonadota bacterium | reverse complement strand
ACGCGGCGGAGTCGCTGGGACTTCAACGCGGCGACGCGGTCCGGGTGCGCGATGGCGCGCGCTCATGACGGTGCCTGGGCAGCTCTCGAGTGCACGGGGTTGTTCACCTCACCACCAAATACGCCGTAAAATTGGTGGTGATGTTTCCAGGGCGCTCGCGTCCACCCTGGACCGAACGTGACCTGCCATGCCATGGGGGTCAGACCCCCAAACGCGACAGCCCTCGCGGAATGCAGGTCCATTCGACAGCGTTTTCTGATGCGACGACTTCTTCTGCTGTTGATGTCCGGTTACCTCGCAGGATGTGCGGTCTCCCGCACGCCGTCGACAACCGTCGCTGCTCCGGAAATACTGGAGCCCGCTACTGCGGACTCAGCCGTTCTGTCCGTCGACCCTGTTCTCGCCGTTCGATCGACGCAACGCGTCGCCGAGCTCAAGAGTCTCGGTGGTGAATGCGCGGCCTACGGGTCTGTCCTCGAATCCTCCATGCTTGAAGGCCGTGTGACCGTGCGGCCGTACATGTGGCGCGTCGGCGGGCGCCTCGTGTCAGGCCAGGCACGAACCAGCGGTGACATCATGATCGCCCGACACATCGACCCGATGAACCGCGGCGTGAGGAGTGTCGACGACGTGGTACGCACGCTGGAGCACGAAGCGGCGCACGTCGCCTTCGGGGTCACAAATGGACCCGCCGGAATGGTCGACAACGCCAGCAGTATCGTGGACGCCTGCCGTCGCTGAAACCGGGGTCTGACCCCAATTTCTGGTGAACGGCTGCGGCAGTTGGGGCGTAAGGTTGCCGGGGGCGTTCCCATGCCGGAAAACACACAGACGACGGCGCCGCGTTAGGCGCCGGAGCGAGGGACCTGCTCGTGAAATTTCACCGTGTGGTACACCCGATTGCTGTCTCGTCCATGGTGCTGTTCGCCACCTCGGCGGGCGCACAAGCCGCGACGCCCCAGGGCGAATGGCGCGGCATCAATGGCGGCGCGAGCTCGACACGGTATTCGCCGCTCGACCAGCTCAACGCGTCGAACTTCAACCGGTTGCAGATCGCGTGGCAGTGGAAGGGAACGGATTCGCCGATCGACATCGGCGGTGAGACGCTCGCGAGAAACCTGCCGATCTACGCGAAAGGCAAGCTGATCACGACGGCGGGGCCCAAGCGCACCGTGGTAGCGCTCGATCCCGTTACCGGAAAGACGTTGTGGGCGTTCCAGGAGCCCGAAACGCCACGCTGGGCCTATTCGATGCGCGCCAGTCATGGCAAAGGCGTCGCTTACGCGGAAATCGACGGCAAGGGTGTCGTGTACGTGACCACGCCGGCGTTCTTCCTGCACGCACTCGATGCCGAAACCGGCAAGCCACTCGCGGGATGGGGAAAGGGCATTCCCATTCCGGGATTTCCGTCGACCGGCACCGTCGACATGGTCGCCGACATCATCAAGGACTGGGATCCCTGGCTCAACCTGAAGCAGCCGTACGATCCGGCCAAGGGCATTCCGCTCGAGATCGGATACATCACGACGTCGTCGCCGCCGATCGTCGTCAACGGCGTGATCATCGTCGGCAACTCCGCCGAGCAAGGGTACAACCAGACGCGCATCGAAAACGTCCCGGGCGACATCGTCGCCTACGACGCGCGCACCGGCGCCTTCAAGTGGAAGTTCCACGTCATTCCGCGGCCCGGCGAGTTCGGGCACGAAACGTGGAAGAACGACGCGTGGAAGTGGACGGGAGACGTCTCATCGTGGGCGCCGCTGTCGGCGGATCCGCAACGCGGCCTGGTCTACATTCCGACGAACGGCGCCACGATGGATTTCTACGGTGGCTTCCGTCCGGGCGACAACCTGTTCAGCACGAGCCTGATTGCGCTCGACGTGCAGACCGGGCAACGCAAATGGCACTACCAGCTCGTCAAGCACGACATCTGGAACTACGACACGCCGGTCGCGCCGGTGGTCATGGACGTGAACGTCGGTGGGCGGCGGATCCCCGGCGTGTTTCAGGCGACGAAACAGGCGTTCCTGTATTCGTTCAACAGAGAAACGGGCGAACCGATCTGGCCGATCGTTGAACGACCGGTCCCGCAGTCGAAAGTGCCTGGTGAGCAGCTTTCGCCGACGCAACCCTTCCCGACGAAGCCGGCGCCGTATGACCTGCAGGGCAGGAACGAGAGTCACCTGATCGATTACACGCCGGAGTTGAAGCAGCGCGCACTCGCGCACGCGCAGGCGAATGACCTGTTTTCGCCGTTGTTCAATCCGCCGGTGCATCGCGGCAACGCCGAAGGAAAGAACAAGTTCATGTATTGTCCAGGTGACATCGGTGGCGTCAACATCACTGGCCCGCCGGCGGCAGATCCCGTCGCGGGCGTCATCTTCATCACGTCGACGAGCGGTTGCGGGAGCCGGCTGCTGATTCCGGGTTCGGAGCGCGACACGACTTTCGATAGCCCGACCGGAAAGACGATCGTCGACTGGACGCCGGGGCGGGGCGGCGGCTCGCCGCAGACGATCGATGGGCTTTCGATCTGGAAGGGTCCGTACGGCCGCATCGTCGCGATCGACCTCAACACCGGCGAACACCTGTGGACGATACCTAACGGGGAAGCACCGGCGGCGACGCGGAATCATCCGTCGCTGCGCGGACTGAACGTGCCGGATCCGGGACGCTCGGGTCATGCGGCGATGCTCGCGACGTCGACCTTGCTGATGGCGACCGGCATGTCGAGCGACGACAAGCCACAGCTGTTCGCGATCGACAAGAAGACGGGTCGCCGGGTGGGACAAGTCGAGACGCCGGCCCGTGGTGAGTACGGCATCATGACGTACATGCATGGTGGGAAGCAGTACGTCGTGCTCTCGATCGACGGCGGGTTTACCGCGCTCGCACTGCCTTAACTGGAAGTCCGGCGTCCAAAGTCCAAAGTCCAAAGTCCAGGCAAACCGCTGGACTTTGGACTTTCGGCTTTGGACTCAGGTTCTGACCGGTTTCCTTGCCGCCGCCACGCCCGTGATCGGCGTGGGCGTCTGCCAGCCTGACGAGTCCTCGACTGGCGCCTTCTTGGCCGCGTCGCGATGGGTGCCACCGCGGGAGAGGATCGCGGCACCGAAGCCGGCTGTGGCGGCGACCCACGTGACGGCGAGCGCGATCAGGCGCACGATGCCGCCGATCACGGGCGACCACTGGAACGCCGCGGCCAGCACCCAGGTGCCCATGAAAATGACGATGCCCAGGACGAGGGCACGTAGCGCGCGCCCTCTGGCTTCGCCCCGACCGCCACTCAGGCCTCCGCCGGCGAGGCGCGCCACGGAGAGAAAGCCGAGGGTGAGGAAACCGGCCACGGCCAGCACGTACGCGACGATCGCGAACGGAATCAGCAGCACGCCAACGACGGTCACGGCGAGCGCGGCGCAAACGAGGATGAGCAGCGGAATCACACCGAGTTCCCCCGCAATGCCCACCAGGAACGACCGCCCGAAACTCTGTTCCAGCACGTCGGTGACACCGTCGAGGTATGCACCGGCGAATACGAGCACGCCAATTCCGATCAACAACATCATCACCAGCCACCCTAACGAGAGGCTCATCGCGTCGCCGGTGGCACGGGGCGCCGCCGGGGCGGGATCGACCTCGTCCAGCCAGCGGAACGACTTGGTGAACGTCCGGGCTGCGCCACCGACCGTGCCGCGCACGGTGAGCACCGATCCCAGTACGGCGATCGCGTCACCGGTGATCGAGCCGCCCTCTTCGACGATGATGTCGCCGGCGATCGCCACGGCGGTTCCGCGAATGACGCCGCGCACGCGGAG
>CAMPKM010000368.1 GCA_946887155.1 uncultured Gemmatimonadota bacterium | reverse complement strand
TCCCCGGATGGCGCCATCGGTCTGGAACCGCCACTGAACGCCTGCGACGTTGGGCTGGAGGTGCGCGGCCGGGTAGATGCCGGGGTGAGAAGGTCCCCCGCGGAACATGGCCAGGTCCTGAATTGGTGCGGGCGCTTCGGAACAGGCTGCACACAGCGCCGTGGCGAGACTGGCACATCGAACGTTGATCATGCCCGAACATTGCGCGCGCCGGACGCCGATCCATGGGGCCGGTTTCATCAATTCCATCAGTCCGCTCGGCGGCGCTCCATCCCGTGGTGGCGTTGTCGCAACCAGGACTGACACTTCGTTGCACGAAGTGGACTCGACCGAATCCGGGAACCGGACCGGTGGCGCCCTTCGAGGTTTCCCGCCACTGGGTCATTCTGGAGCATGACACTGAGCCTACGCAAAACGGCGGTGCTCCGCGCAATTCCCGCACTTGGGCTGGCCCTTTTTGCAGCCAGTGCCTCACCGGTCGCTGTCGCGCAGCCGCCGGCCAATCCCGATTCGCTGGCTGCCCTGGTTCGAATCATTGCCGACGACGTGGCGCGTGTCCTCGAAAGTCCAAGTGGGCGTGCTGGCCGCTTTGGGCGTTCCGCCACCGAGTCGCAGCGCAACGCCTGGGACCATCAGGTCGACGAGTGGGTGTCGAAACTGCGCGCCATTGACGGCGACCAGTTGTATGGCAGGCCGGAGTGGGTGCTGCATGGCGTGCTTCAGGAGGGGCTCGAATCGAACATCGGTGTGCGCGTCTGTCGTGACTCGGCAACCGCAAACCGCACGGCCTGTTACCACGCGCAGCTTCGATCGTACACGACCCTGCCGCTCACGGGCGACGAGGTCACGGCGAAGGCAATGACCCTTCGCCAATCGCTCGATGACGAACTGCGGCCGCTGGTTCAGCGGATTCTGGGCACAACCGATGTAAACGACGCCCGGCGCCAGTTCCGCAGTGAGCCCCGCTTCATGGCAGGTACACGGGAGGAACTGACCCGCCTTACGGAACAGGCCCTGTTGCGAGCAAAGGCACGCATGCCGGCGTTCTTCCGTGAGGTGCCTGACGACACCCTCGTCGTCATTCCGGAGCCAGCCGCCACCGAAGCCACGATGGGTGCACCGGCGCGATATATGAGCGCCACCGCAGATCGTCCGGCTTCGCTCGTCCTCAACCTCTATCGTCCCGAAGAGCGTCCTGCGATGGGCGCGTATGTCGCCGCGGTCCACGAGGGGTATCCTGGGCACCACCATCAGATCGTGCTCGGCGACCGCGTTGGGGCGCAACATCCCTCGCTGGCGTATTTCCAGATGGCGGGGTTCATCGAGGGATGGGGCCTGTACAGCGAACGCCTCGCCGACGAGATGGGGATCTATCCGTCGGATCTCGAGCGGGCCTGGTACCTCGCCCACCTTTCGGATGCAACGTTAGGCATGCTGATCGACCCGGCGATCAACACCGGGAGCTGGACGCGCGCGCAGGCCGTGGACTCGATGGTCATCGTCAGTGGCCGCCCGCGGTGGGAAGCCGAGAACTACGCCAATCGGCACCTGGCTACTCCCGGCCAGATCGTGACCTACGCCCTGGGTTACGCGGAAATCATGCGCCTGCGCGACAAGGCGCGCCGCCGGCTCGGCAACCGCTTCGACATCAAGGCGTTTCATCACGCGCTGCTGCAACACGGCGAAATCACGCTGCCCATGTTGCGCTACAGCGTGGAGCGATGGATCCAGGAGGCGCCTACCAGTCGCGTTCGTCCGTCACTCCATTCGCAGGACCTGCCCGCGCCCATCAACGGATCTTCCGGAAAGCGTTGAGACCGTCGTGAAGGTAAACGTTTCCGGACTTGATGCCCTTTACGAGCCCGAACTGCTGCACCGCCTGGCCTGACGGATCGAGTATGATGATCCCGCTGTCGCCCTCGGCCCGCGTGAGCATTTCGTCGTTTGTCGCATATGCATAGAAAAGCGAGTCGCCACGGGGCGTAAATCGGAGCGTATCCCGGCCACTCACGTACACACCGGCGAACTGCGCGCGAGGCGCCGGTGCGGATCGTGGACTCGATGTCTGCTGGGCTGCCGGTAACACCTGGTCGAGGATGGCGCGCTCGGTGCCGCCGAAGATTCCACCATTCCTGTTGCTCAGTACGATGATCGCCAGCTTGTGCTCGGGCACCATCGTGAACACGGCACCGGACCCAACGCGGAAACCGTAGTGGCTCAACACACGAGTTGATCCACGTGTGCACGTCGACAGGCCATACGAATACCCGCACTCGTCTCCCGGCATGCCGCCGTGTTTCGTGCTCATGGTGGCAATGGCGGCAGGCGAAATGGCCTGGGCGCCAGCGATGCGGCCGCCGTTCATGAAGGCGATCGCGAACCGGGCCAATTCCCGCGCACTCGAATACAACGAGCCCGATGGCCACGTGCTCGCATCGTCAGGTGACGGACGAATCACGCGCACGCTGTCGGTCACCCGATGGTCGAGGGCGACCGGCCACGTCATGGCCATGGTCGGCCGGAACGTTGACCGCGTCATGCCTAACGGTCGCAGGACCTGCTCGGTCACGAGGTCGGCGTACCACTTTCCCCCGGCCTGCTCGAGCGCGTAACCCGCCAGCCAGTATCCGGGCCCCGTGTATGAATAGACATCACCGGGCGGCGCAAACAGGTGGGATGCCGTCCAGGCCTTCACGCGATCGCCGAGCGCGCGATCATCATGCGGACCGGTATCGGCGCCCTCGCTGATGATGCCACCCATGTGGCCTAACAACTGGTGCAGCGTGATCGTCCGAAGCGACGGATGCAGCCCACCGGCGTACGTTCCGATGGGTTCGTGCAGGTCGATCGTGCCCCGTTGCGACATCAGGACCGCCGTGAGGCCAGTGAACATCTTGGTCACCGACCCGATCCGGAACAGCGTCCCAGGGGTCACGGGCTCATCGCGTTCGACGTTCGTCACGCCAAATCCGCGCTCATAGACGACGCGATCGCCGATGACGATGGCGATAGACGCGCCCGGAGACCGTGTGGACTGCATCTCCCGCTCCATCGCCGCGGTCACGGCGGCGGTGTCGAGATTCGTCAGTTGCGCGGTGGCGACAAGAGGGGTCGCGACCAGGAGTGCGGCAAGAATTCTGGCGTGTCTCATGATGCAGGAAAGAACCCGGTACGTCGCCTGGTCAACCGTTGAGTGGTCAGTTGTTGCCTGAGCGGGCCCAAAAGACCTTCGGCGGGGAGGACGTTGCCGAGCAGAGGAATGCTCTTCCCGCCGGAGCATCACAGCTAAAAAGTCCAAGCCAAACTACGGTCCAGTATTACCTATCGAGTACTGCACGTCGTCATTGCACCGGCCTGACGAGTGGGCCGGCGACAGTCATACTCCCCACGATCATGTCCTTCGCATTCCCTGGCGCCGGCATCCTGCTGGCGCTGCCCCTGGTAGTCGCTGCCCAAACCCCGGCATCGGGCAATTCGGCAGCTGAACCGCGCAGCCTGGCGATCACGCTCGTCGACAATGGACCGGTCATCGATGGCCGGCTCTCCGATGCCATGTGGCAGCAGAGCGCGGTCGCCACGGATTTCCGGCAGGTCGAGCCCGTGGATGGCGCCGCGGCAGCGATGCGCACCGAGGTGCGAGCGCTGATGACGCGTGAAGCCCTGTACATCGGGGCACGGCTGCATGACCCCGAGCCGGCGCGGATCGTCGCTCGCCTCGGACGGAGGGATGCCCAGACCAATAGCGACCAGTTCACGCTCGTCGTCGACGCCTGGCACGATCACCGCACCGCGTTCCGGTTCTCCGTCAACGCCGC
>CAMPKM010000367.1 GCA_946887155.1 uncultured Gemmatimonadota bacterium | reverse complement strand
TACCTAGACCTGAAAAGGATAGACCTGACATGGGTACCGCCGACACAGCCACCGCGCCGATCCTCGCCGGCACGCTCGACCTGCTGATCCTCAAGACGCTGTCCGCCGGTGCCTTTCACGGCTACGGCATTGCGCAGCACATCAAGCGACTGTCGCGCGAAGCGTTGAAGATCGAGGAAGGATCGCTCTATCCTGCCCTGCAGCGCATGCAGATCAAGGGCTGGATCGCTTCCGAAACGAAGAAGACGCCCACGGGTCGTGATGCGCGCTACTACCGCCTCACGCCGGCCGGTCGCAAACAACTCGGCCAGGAAGAGGCGGACTTCAAGCGCTCGATCGCCGCGACCGTGCGCGTCCTCAAGCTCTCCGAGCCATGACCCCGCGCGAGATCATCAATCGCCTGCGCGCCTGGTTCCAGCGCGATCGCCTGTCGCGGGAACTGACGGCGGAACTCGACGCACACGTGGACCTGATGGCGCGGGACCTCGAGCGGGATGGCCTGTCCCCCGCCGAGGCGCTAAGCGCGGCCCGCAGCCAGTTCGGCAATGCCACGATGCTGCGCGAATCCAGCCGGGATGCCTGGGGATTTCCGCGACTCGAGAACGCAATGCAGGACATCCGGTACGCCATCCGCGGCCTGCTGCACTCGCCGGGGTTCACGGTCACGGTCGTCGCCACGTTAGGCCTGGGAATCGGGGCGAATGCCGCCATGTTCGCCGTGATCGACCGATTGATGTTCCGGCCCTTCCCGCTCATGCGCGATCCGGGATCCGTGCACCGGGTCTACCTCCAGACCACCGTCAATGGTCAGAGGAACGCCAATGCCACCATTCCCTACGCCCGCTATCTCGACCTGATGCGGTCCCCGCAGTCGTTCACGGCTCACGCGACAGTATCCGAATGGCGGCTGGGGGTTGGGGTCGGCCGGAACACACGCATCCAGAAAGTGGCGGGCGTCAGTGCGTCGTTCTTCAGCTTCTTCGACATGGAGGGCGTCCGCGGGCGGCTGTTCACCGCCGTTGAGGACCAGCGACCGATGGGATCATTGGTGGCGATGGTCACCCATGAGTATTGGCAGTCGGAGTTCGGCGGCAGTGACGTCCTCAACTCGCTGCTCCGCGTGGGAAAGTTCGACTACACGATCGTCGGAATCCTGCCTCCAGGCTTCGTCGGCACCGTGCAGGGCGGCCCGGCACAGATCTTCGTTCCGATCACCACCATCCCGGCTAACCTGAACCCCTGGCAGCGCGACATCTACGCCACCCAATACTCCTGGGACTGGTTGGAAGTCATCGTCAGGCGGAAGAGCGGCGTCTCGATTGCCGCGGCAAACGCCGAACTGAGTCAGGCATACCGCCGGAGCCGGGATGCGCAGCGCGAAGCAAACCCGCGCGTGCTGCCGGACTCCATCGCGCACCCACAAGCCATCGCGGCACCCTTGCGCGATGGCCGCGGTCCCGCGCCCGGTCCGGAGTCGCGAGTCCTCCTCTGGGTGAGCGGCGTCGCCGCCATTGTACTGGCGATCGCCTGTGCCAACGTCGCCAACATCATGTTGACCCGCGTCCTTCGGCGCCGCCGGGAAATCGCGGTCCGGCTGGCACTCGGCGTCAGTCGAGCGAGATTGCTGGGACAGTTTGTCATCGAGGCCCTGCTGCTGGCCGCCATCGGCGTCATCGCCGGAATTCTGTTCGCACAGTGGGGAGGGAGCGCCATCCGCTCGCTTCTCCTTCCCGAAGGATCGACATTCAATCTCGCCACCGACTGGCGAACCCTCACGATGGCGGGCACGCTCGCCATGTTCGCGGCGCTGCTGACGACGCTGGGGCCCGCGATACTGGCGGCGCGATCCGAGTTGACCTCCTCATTGAAGAGCGGCGGACGAGGGGGATCATACCGGCGCTCCCGCCTCCAGACGGCGCTGCTCGTGGTCCAGGGCGCGCTGTCCGTCGCGCTGCTGGTGGGGGCCGGCCTGTTCGTGCGCAGCCTGAATCGTGTCCACGACATCTCGTTAGGCTTCGACGTCAGTCGCGTCGTCGAGGTGTATCCGGACCTGCGCGACCCGGACCTGGACCCGCGAATCGAGGCCGCGACGTACCGGCGGATGCTCGCGGCCGCGAAGTTGATCCCCGGCACCGCCGGTGCCGCGCGCGCCAACAGCCAGTTCTTCCAGTCCAGCACTGCCCGGCTACGCGTCCCGGGCATCGATTCCGTCGAGCAACTGGGCCGCTTCAACTTCCAGGTCATCAGCCCGGAGTACTTCAACGTCGTGCAGACCCGGATCCTGCGGGGCCGGGGATTCGTCCCGGCCGATGCGGAACACACCCCCCGCGTGGCGATCGTCAGTGAGTCCATGGCACGAGCGCTGTGGCCGGGCCGGGAGCCGTTAGGCCAGTGCATGGAGGTCACCTGGGAACCCGCCGCCAACGTGCCATTCGCGCCGTGTACGACCGTGGTCGGCGTGGCTGAAGATGTGGCGTACCGGGGACTCACCGATGAACAACGCTTCGTCTACTACCTCAACGTCGAGCAAATGCCCGGCGGTTGGGCAAGACAGACGCTCATCAGGCTCACCGGAGAACCAACTGCCGCCGAACTCGAACGGCTCCGCGTCGCCATGCAACAGGTCATGCCCGGGGATGGCCTCGTGGTACTCCGAAGGCTTCAGGACGCCGTCGACGATCAGAGCCGGAGCTGGCGCCTCGGCACGACGCTCTTCGTGGCGTTCGGCGGCCTGGCGGTGTTCGTCGCCGCCGTGGGCCTGTACGGCGTCATCGGCTACACGATTGCCCAACGTATGCACGAACTGGGCATGCGCATCGCGCTGGGGGCGCGCTCCACTCACATCCTCCGGCTGGTGCTCGGACAGGGCGTCGCCTTTGCCGCTGCCGGAGTAGTCATCGGGCTCGTCGTTGCCTTCGTGGCGGCGCACTGGATCGAACCCCTGCTCTACAAGCAATCCCCCCGTGATCCACTCGTCTACGCCGGCGTGGCGACCATCATGATGCTCGTGGGAGCACTCGCGAGTCTCCCGCCGGCGCTGCGTGCGGTGAGGGCAGATCCCTCACGGTCGCTTCGCGCCGACTGACGCCGCGGACCGAATGCCGATGTGTACCGGGATGGATGACCACAACGAAAAGGGACGGCGCCGCTTTCGCGACGCCGTCCGCTCTCTTGATGATCGTGATGCCTAACGGATCTGGAAGCCGAACACCACCGGCATCCAGCGCAGGTTTCGTCCTTCCTCGCCCACCGTGCCCTGGTCGGCAGCAACGTTCGTCAGTGACGACTGCACGAACAGCGACGTCGCGCCGAGGAGGTGAACTTCGAGGCCGGCACCGGCCTGGAAGCCCCACTTGGTCTCGGTTTCACTGGCGTTGTCGTTGCTTCCGACGAACTTGTCGGCCAGGCCGGAGCCGGCGCCATAGTCACGGAACATGTAGAACCCACCACCGCCCATCAAATAGATGTTGTTCGACTTGGCCGAGTTGATCGGGAAGTTCAGTGTCGCGAGCGCGACGCCCGATGCGACCGTGGGATCCGGGTTGAAGAACGACCCCGACTGCACGCCTTCCAGCCGGGCCATGGTCCACTCGGTCCGGATGCCAAGCATGCTGCCCGGCTTGTGCCATCCGATCGGGATCGAGATCAGCGGCGCGGACTCGTAGCCGATGTTACGCAACGTGCCGCTGGTGTAGCTGGCACCAGTTCCGAGACCGACGTAGAAACCGCTGTTGCCGAACACGGAACGATTGCGGAACCGATTGAAGCGGTCGTTCAATCCCTGCAGGCGCGTGTCGACTTCGGTCAAGCGCGCATTCG
>CAMPKM010000366.1 GCA_946887155.1 uncultured Gemmatimonadota bacterium | reverse complement strand
TCGTATCTCGACGTGCGAGCGAAATTACTCGATTTCGACCTGTGCGCCGGCCTCTCCTTCGAAGATGCCACACGGGCTGCCTATCGCGGCGTGGGGCGGAATCGGGACGAAACGGCCATCGCCATCTCGGCCCATCGCGCCGAACGTGCGTATCGAGCGTACATCGGGAAGGGGCTGACGCTGGTTGAAGGCGCACGGGAGACTCTGGAGCGGCTTCACGAGACCGTGCGCCTGGGACTCGTCACCCGCGCGCCACGCGATGACGCCATGTTCGTGCTCTCGCTGGCGCGTATCGAGGACCTGTTCACCTGCGTCGTGGCGCAAAAAGACGCCCCCGCCAAACCGTCGCCCGAGCCGCACCGCCTCGCTCTCTCCCGCATGCAGCGTGCGCGGGCGCGCGTCGTGCGAGGAACGGTGGTCGCCATCGAGGACGGACTCTCCGGCATTACGGCAGCGCGCGCCGCGGGCATCGCCACCGTCGTGGTCGGTGACGTGCCTGCCCACGTCGCCATCGAGGCTGACGGCTACGTACCTTCCATTGCGGGCCTCACGGCAGATTCACTCCTTTCGCTGGTGGCCCCGCGGAACGAGCCAATCGTCTGAACCCTGGAAGGATGAGTGTCGCAACTCGCGTGACCCCGGACCTGGAGCGTGCCTATCAGGCACTCCAGAATGGCGCGGCCTTCGTCGACCGATCCGATCGCCTGCGCATGCGATTCAGCGGCGCCAAGGCGGCCGAATCGCTCAATGGCCTCGTCACGAGCGACGTGGCGGCCCTGACGCCTGGGCAGGGCCAGTATGCCGCCGCGCTGACGCCCAAGGGCAAGGTGATTGCGGACGTAAGGATATTTTCGCGCGCGGACGAAATGATCATCGACGTCGGTCCGAGCGCTGCGCCGGGATGGTCCGCGATGATCCGCAAGTTCGTGAACCCGCGGCTCGCGAAATACGAGGACGTCAGCCAGCAGCTCGGAGACGTCGGCCTGTTCGGTCCGGCGTCGACCGAGATCGTCCGGACCGTGTTTCCCGACGCGCCGGTCAGCGACCTGCCGCAGTACGCGCATGTGCCGGCGGCGGCACAAGCCGACTCGTTATGGATCGCTCGCGTACCCGATTTCGGCGTCGACGGCTACGAAATCTTCGGGCCGCCGGCCGACCTCGACGCGGTCCGGCAGAAGCTGGGTGAAGCTGGCGCGGTCGAGGTCAGCCAGGACTCTTTGAACGTCGCGCGCATCGAAGCCGGCCGACCGGAGTGGGGACTCGATATGGACGACTCCGCACTCGCGCAGGAAGTCGACATGGACCGGCTCAATGCGATTTCCTACTCAAAGGGCTGCTATACAGGACAGGAAACCGTTGCTCGCGTTCACTTCCGCGGCCACGTCAACCGATTGTTACGGGGCCTGCGGTTCGATGCCGCGATTGCCCCTCCATCGGGAACCGAATTGATCGACGCCGAGGCCAAAGTCGTCGGCACGGTCCGGAGCGGCGCAGTGTCCCCGAGATTCGGTGCGATCGCACTCGGCCTCGTTCGCAGGGAAATTGAACCCGGTACCGCCCTGCGCGTGCAGGGCGACGATGGGATGATCGCCACAACTGTGGTGGCGCTGCCCTTCACCAACTGAAAAGGGCGCGACCTCGTCGCGCCCTTCGCACATTCGACGTTCCGTGCGGTCAGATCTTCGTCGTGTCTGCAGCGGCGGAATCGGTCTTTGGCATGCTGTCGGCAGGAGCGGCAGCCGAATCGACGGCGGGTGCCGGCGCGGCGGCAGGCGAATCAGCCGGCGGAGCTTCTTCGTTCTTGGCGCACGCGGCGAATGCGACAACGGCAAGGGCGAGGACCAGGCGCTTCATTTTCCAGACTCCTGTGCAGGGGCGAAGAGGATGCGGGGCACGCAAAAGCGAGCCGGACAATCTACGGTACCATTCTGCCGTGTCAAGTTTCCAAGTACAAGCGCCCCAACGAGTTTCGTCGACGACAATCCTGCAAAACATCTCCGTCGACCGGGCTCGGAACGGGGTCAGACGCCGTTCTGGCTCCGCACTGCCCTAAGCGGGTTCCGGGAAGTAGGCTCCAATCGAGAGCCCGCCGCCGTTCGCGGCGCCTAACGACTTAACCCGCCTTCCGCCGTGGCTGACCTTCCTCGCACGCTCGGAGCATTGCGCCGGTCCACGATCGGCGCGCCGGACCGCGTCCTTCGGTCGGTGAAAGACGAGCTGCGCCAGAACCTCGTGGCGCGCATCCGCGACAACGCGCCCATCTTTCCCGGCGTCGTCGGTTACGACGATTCCGTAGTGCCGCAGATCGTCAACGCCCTGCTTGCGCGTCACAACTTCATCCTCCTCGGCCTGCGCGGACAGGCAAAGTCCCGCATCCTCCGCGCGCTGTCGACGCTCCTCGATGACGTCATTCCTGTCGTCGAAGGCAGCGAAGTGAATGACAACCCGTACGCGCCCATCTCGCGGTTCGCGCACAACCGGCTCACCGAAGCCGGCGACGATACGCCAATCGCCTGGGTCGGGCGCGATTCCCGTTATGTGGAGAAGCTCGCCACACCGGACGTCACCATTGCCGACATCATTGGAGACGTGGACCCCATCCGGGCCGCCCGGGGCGGACACGTGCTGTCCGACGAGTTGACCATGCACTACGGCATGCTACCGCGCGCCAATCGCGGCATCTTCGCCCTGAATGAACTGCCCGACCTGGCGGGGAAGGTACAGGTCGGACTCTTCAACATCATGCAGGAAGGCGACGTCCAGATCAAAGGCTATCCGGTCCGGCTGCCGCTCGACGTCCTGCTCTGCTTCACCGCCAATCCCGAAGACTACACGGCACGCGGCAAGATCATCACGCCGCTCAAGGACCGCATCGGGAGCGAAATCACGACGCACTACCCGGACAGCGTCGAACTCGGCATGCAGATCACGGGACAGGAAGCCTGGATCGATCGCGGACTGGTGCGCGTGCGCGTGCCGGAATTCGTCGCTGAAGTCATCGAGCGGGTCGCGTTCGAGGCGCGCACCGACAAGCGCGTCGACCGGCGCTCGGGCGTGTCGCAACGCATGCCGATTTCACTCCTCGAAGGTGTCGTCTCGAACGCCGAGCAGCGCGCGATCCACCTCGGCGAAAGCGAAGCGGTCCCCAGGCTATCGGACCTGTATTCGGCGCTGCCGGCAATCACCGGAAAGATCGAGCTCGAGTACGAAGGTGAGCTGGTTGGTGCCGCCGCCATTGCGCGAGAGCTGATCCGCCGCGCCGCTGAAGCCACGTTCCGCGCCCGCGCCGGCGGCAGCAACACCGACGAACCGGTGATGTGGTTTGACGAAGGCGGCGCCCTGCAGGTTGCCGACGACGTCGATTCGGCCTCGATGTATGCGGCGTTCAATACCGTGCCGGGACTGGTGCCGCTGGTGCATCACGTCGGCCTCGCTCGCGACAATGACGCAGCCACCGCCGTGGCGGCCTGTGAACTCGTGCTCGAAGCGCTGGTCGCGCGGAGAAAGATCTCGCGGTCCGATGCCGGCCAGTACGGGCGCGCGCAGCCCGAGGGACGGCGGCGTTCCGACCAGGATCTCTTCGGTGGCGGGCTGAGTGCCTGAGCTACGCATGCCAATCCGCAGAAAAGCGGCAACCGAACGAAAGCCCGGGCAGTCCGTACTCGTCAGGCGCGCAACGATGCGCGACCTCGAAGCCGTGACCGCGCTCCGGCTCGCCCTGCTCCGCGAAGAGTCGGGCAATCCACTCTTCGCCCACCCGCATCCCGACGCATCGGCCCGGGCGCTCCGTCTCACCCGCACGCAACTGGCAACGCCGGGCCAGGT
>CAMPKM010000365.1 GCA_946887155.1 uncultured Gemmatimonadota bacterium | reverse complement strand
GCCCCACGACGCGGTCGGCGTGACGGTGGCGCTCAAGCCTCTGGCCGGGACGGCCCGGCCGAGGCCTAACGACTCGAGCGCCGGCAGCTGCAATCCCCCGACGGCCTCGGCAAGGTTGCCAAGCGTATTGCTACCCGCGTCGCCGTAGAGTGACGCATCCGGCGCAGCCCCGGCACCGACACCATCGAGGACGAGCAGGATGGCACGGCGCGTCATGAATCGACGTACACCCGATTCGCGCGCAACCGCAAGCCGACAAGCAACTCGTAAGGCGACAATCCGCCTGACGCAGCGACATCAGCGATGAGCAGTTCCTCGTTGCCCTGCCGGCCAAGAAAGGTCGCGACATCGCCGATCTGGCAGTCGATGCCGGTGACGTCGAGCATCGTCATGTCCATCGTGACCACACCGGCTATCGCCGCACGAACGCCGTTGACCAGCGCCACCCCACGGTTGCTGAGGCTGCGCCGCACTCCATCGGCATAGCCGGCCGAAACGGTCGCGATCCGCCGCGTGCCACGCGCCACCCACGTGCCGCCGTAGCTGCAGGTCTCACCCTCCGCCAGATCCCGGATGTCGACGATCCGTCCGTGCAGCGACGCGACGGGCAGGTACGGCCACGTCGTCGCCATCCCCAGCACCTCGTCTCCACGAATCGTCAGGCCCCGGCCGACGCCGTAGAGTCCGACACCCGGCCTGGCAAGATCCCAGCGGGAGGGCGTCTGCCTCTCGAGCGCGGGACTGTTTTCGGCATGCAGGTAACGCGGTCGCCCCGGCAACTGGCTGACCGCAACGTCGAATCGCTTCAGCTGCTTATCGAACGAGTCATTCTCTTCGTCAGCCGAATGGAAATGCGTGAACGCTCCTTCCGGTGGAGCCGACGACAGAACGTCGCGCAGGCGTTCCACCAGCCGCCAAGGTGCCCCCGCACGGCTCATTCCCGTATCGATCGCGAGGTGCCAATCGCCCCCGCCTGACGACTGCCAGGCACGGATCCGAGCCTCGTCACCGAACGTTGGCGTCAAACCGTGGGCGCGTATATCGGCATAGTCCTGCGCGAGCACGGGAGTAAAGATCAGGATCGGCCGTTTGATGCCTAATGACCGTAACTCGGCTCCCTCATCCACCGTCGCGACGCCGTATCCCCACGGCGTGAGTGATTCGAGCGCGCCCACCACCTGAGCGACACCGAGGCCGTAGGCGTCGGACTTGACCATCGGGAGGAGCGGCACGCCGGCGCTCCGGGCCAGCATCATCGCGTTCATTTTCAGCGCGCCGAGATTGACTTCCACCCAGGCGCGCCGCTCGTCGTCCCGCATTGATTTCGATTGGGAAGCGGGTAGTATACGACGACCCGGGGAGGCTATGCAACCCAAGGCCACACTTGAAGATACGCTCGCGCTTATGCGCGATCTCCGCGCCCGCTGTGACTGGGATGCGGCCCAGACTCACCACTCACTCAGGCCCTATCTCGTCGAAGAAGCGGCCGAGCTCGACGAAGCCATTCGGCTCGGCGAAGACCCGCTGATTCGCGAGGAACTGGGCGACGTCCTGCTCCAGGTCCTCTTCCACTCCGTCATCGCCGAGGAGCGCGGTGCCTTCGACATGAGCAGTGTCGCCGGTAGCCTGATCGCGAAGATGCGCGCCCGACATCCGCACCTGTACGAAGGTGGCGAGCGCGAGCCGTGGGAGCGGATGAAGGCCCGTAAGCGAACGTCGATCGAGGAGGGCCTGCCGCCCGGCCTCCCTTCCCTTCACCGCGCCCACCGGCTCCAGGATCGCGCCGCCGGCGTGGGCTTCGACTGGCCCGGCGCCGAGGGTCCGGCCGAAAAGGTAACCGAGGAGTTAGGCGAAGTCCGCGCACACCTCCCCTCCGGTCCGGACGACAGGGATGCCGCTCGTCAGGCAGCCCTGGAAGCGGAGCTAGGCGACCTGCTCTTCGCCGTGGTCAACCTCTGCCGGAAGTGCGACGTCCACGCCGCGCTCGCCCTCGACAAGGCCAACGACAAATTCGTCAGGCGCTTCAAGGGGATCGAGACCCTCGCCGCCCAGCGCGGAATCGACGTCCGCTCCGCGGGACTCGAAGCGCTCGACCAACTGTGGGATGAAGTCAAAGCCGCCGAATGAGCCGAGACTCCATTGAGCCCGGCAAGATCCGCGAAAATTCGCCAAATCCGCGAAGACTCGCCCCTCCCGCCGTTGACCTACCCGCGGAAATTCCGTTGCACAGATCCCGAAGTTCAAAGACTCTCATCTCGAAATGACTTTGGACTCGGTTCTCCCATTTCGAACTCGCCTTCCCCGAGAAAGAGCGGCGTTGCCGTCCCATCACCGTCATCGTAGAACCGCACCGTTCCCGGCGTTGCCATCTTGGCGATCCAGATGATCTGCCCTGTGTGACCGGCAAAATGCTCCACGACGTGGTAGACCGCTTCCATGACCGTGGTGTCGCGACCCTGGATCGACCGCCGCTCCAACAGTTCACTCGGCAGCAGCGCGCGAAGGACCTCGTCCACCTCCCGTAACGTCGCGTCGAGCCCATCGAGCATGCCTGACGCCGTGGCGCCGCCACGCGCCGCGAACTCCATGTTCCGCTTGCGAACATCCGGCTGCCCGGCGACGCCGCTCAGGATCCACTGCCGCACGTTGCCGGTCAGGTGCAGCAGCAGGTTGCCGGCACTGTTCGAGCTCTCGTTAGGCCGCCACCAGAGCCGGTCGGCCGGCATCGACTCGACTGCCAGGCGGATCTTGGCCGGGTACTCGCGACAGAGATAGTACCGCGACCGCTCGAGGAAAGAAGCTGCTATCGACATGAAGGGTTCAGGCCTGCCGTCTGCTGTCAGGGTTTCAACCGGTTCATCATTCTCGGAAACGCTGCGCACTCCCGGATGTGCGGTGTCCCGCAGATCCAGGCCACGGTTCGCTCGAGACCGAGTCCGTACCCGGAATGAACGAACGTGCCGTACTTCCGCAGGTCCAGGTACCAGCCATAGGCATCCATCGGAAGTCCTTCCTCCCTGATGCGCTGGACGAGCTTGTCGTGATCGTCCTCGCGCTGCGACCCGCCGATGATCTCGCCGTACCCTTCGGGAGCCAGGCAGTCATCGCAGAGCACCGTGCGCGGGTCGGCGGGGTTTTCCTTCATGTAGAACGCCTTCGCTTCCTTCGGGTAGTTGCAGACGAAGACCGGTGTTTCGTGATCCTCGACGAGCAACGACTCGTCTTCGGCGCCCAGGTCGTCACCCCACTTGATGGTGCTGCCTTTTTTCTGAAGGATTTCAACCGCGTCTGAATACTCGATTCGCGGGAATGGGCCCTTGATGCGCTCGAGCTTCGACACGTCGCGCTCCACCACCGCCAGCTCTGCCTGACGACGCTCGAGTACCCGCCTGACGATGTGCAACAGCATCTCTTCCTGCAGCCGCATGTTGTCCTGCGAATCGTAGAACGCCATCTCCGGCTCGATCATCCAGAACTCGGTCAGGTGCCGGCGCGTCTTCGATTTTTCGGCGCGGAAGGTCGGGCCAAAGGTGTAGATGCAGCCGAGTGCGGCAGCCGCCGCCTCTCCGTAGAGCTGACCCGTCTGGGCGAGGTAGGCGAACCCCTCGTCGAAGTATTCAGTCTGGAACAGCCCGCTCCGCTCACCAATGGCGGCGGTCAGTACGGGCGTGTCCACGTGGACAAAGCCGCGCTCGTAGAAAAAATCATGGATCGCCTGCTCGATCTCGTGCCTGACGCGGAGGATGGCCACCTGCCGCGGGCTCCGCAGCCAGAGGTGCCGGTTATCGAGCAGGAAGTCGATGCCGTGCTCCTTCGGCTGGATGGGATAGTCGATCGGAC
>CAMPKM010000364.1 GCA_946887155.1 uncultured Gemmatimonadota bacterium | reverse complement strand
GTATCACCCGCCTTCTGGATCTCGGCGTACAGCATGCGCAGCACTTCCGCCTGTGCCTTGCCCTGCTCGAGGATCGGCGCGGCAAGCGCCTTCGCCTCGGCCTCAGCCGCGATGCGCCCCGCCTCGGCCGGCTGAATGACGTCAGCCTGCAATCGTGTCTTCTCCATGTCGACGCGACGCGCCTCCATCTCGGTCTTCGCCTCGGTCTCCGCTTTCAGCGCCGAAATCTTCGCCACGCGCTCCGTGGTTTCTGCCTCACGGCCGAGTTCCGCCTGACGAACGCGCAACAGGTTGCGCGCCTCGGCGATCTTCACGTCCGCTTCCGCCGCCGCGACATCGGCCAGGCGCCGAGCCGTCGCCTGCTGCTGCTTGATCTCGGCTTCGTTATCGGCCATGGCGACCTCGGACAGCTTGCGGGCTTCGGCCTGCTTCTGCCGGGTTTCCGCGATCGCCGACGCCTTGGCGATTTCTGCGTCGCGCAGCGCCTCCGCGGTCCGCTTCTCGCCGATCGACGCCAGGTAGCCCACGCGATCCGCCACGTGCTGGATCTTCAGCACGTCGAGCTGGAGGCCGAGCTTCTTCAGGTCATGGTCGGCCTCGTCGGACAGGTGCTTGGCGAAGCCGAGCCGGTCCTCATTCACTTCTTCGGGCGTCAGCTTGGCGAGCACACCGCGCAGGTTACCCGTCAACGTCTCGCGCGCGAGTGCCTCGATCTGGTTGATGTTCTTGCCTAACAATCGCTCGACCGCGTTGTTGAAGACCATCTCCGGGTCCGACGCGATCTTCACGTTGGCGATCGCCTTCACCGTGAGCGGGATGTTCCCCTTCGAGAAGGCGTCATCGACCGTGAGCTCGAGCGGGATGGTGGACAGCGAAAGCCAGTTCACCTGTTCGATGATCGGGATGCGCAGCGTGCGCCCGCCGGTGACGGTGCGATAACCGAGGGTATCCCCATCGGCGACGACCCGCTTCCGGCCGGTGATGATCGCCGCGATGTTCGGCGGGACGATCACGATCAGGCTCTTGACCGTCAGGATCAGCAGGATGATCAGGGCCAGAACGACCCCGCCAATGACCAGCCCGACTTGCGACAACAGGTTTTCCATCGATCCTCTCCCGTTAGGCGCCCAGACGGGGCGCGGGATTGTCTGGGACGAGCTCCTCGTTCGGCGCGACCAGCGCGATGCCGTCGCGAATCTCGAGGACGACCACCTTCGACCAGCGTTCGACGCCCGTCGCGTCGTCATCGAACGGCCTCGCCAGCAGTTCCTGCGACCGGCCGCCGCGTGACACGAAAATCTTTCCCGTACCGCCGTTGCTCAACGTCAGCATCACATCGCCTGTAGCACCCAGCCAGGCGCGATCCCCCGGCATCCCACCCGACTCCGATTTCCGGAGCCAGCCGAAGGCTACCGTACTGATGGTCGCTCCCAACGCCCCGACGCCGAAAGCCAGCGCCGCCGTCAGCAGGCCACGGGTCCCTGCCCACATCCAGTTGAGCGCGACCCCCGTCACGCCAAACGCAAACAGGAAATAGGTCGCGTTGCGGAGCGAAAGGATCTGGTAACCGTCGGCGCCGTGATGATCGGTGCCGACGTGGATGTGGGCCTCCGTATCCGCGTCGCCACCAGATGTGTCAGCGAACACCGAAAACAGGTACATCCCAACGCCGACCACCATGGCAAACCAATAGAGTGCCGTCATCGCAGGGTTTGACTCGGGGGGCAGGAATATCAGGGCAGCGACCTGAGCCTACAAGCTGAAGCTGGCCCCATTGACCCCGCAGTTGAAGGCGGAGTCAGTGATTTAAAGGCCCTTGATTCCCCGTGTCCTTGACCTGTGCGGCTCGCAAACCACAACCCGCACGACCGGTTACCGGAGGCGCCATGTGAGGGACACAAAACGAACGTCGCATTTCGTTGCTACATGTGAGCTTACTGTATACCACACTTGGAGTTATGCGTCATACGATGGGCGATATGTTTGGTGACATTCGTGGCTGATCGCGAGCCCTCCCGCGGCCGCTAAATTGCTCCGACACATCCTGCTCCGGACGCATTGCCCCGTTTGCCAGCGGACGTGGCAGGTCGCGGCGGACCATCTCTACCCAAGTCGATGAAATCCCGAATGACGACAGGGAGTACGGTCTCTTCAGAACTGGTCACGATCGCAGCGGTCCGCGCGGCGGCTGAAACGCTTCGGCCCGTGGCGGTCCGCACCCCATTACTCCGGGCCGGTGCGCTCTCCGACGAACTCGGCGCCTCCATTTCGCTCAAGCCGGAGATGCTGCAGCGGAGTGGCGCGTTCAAGTTTCGTGGCGCGTACACCTTCCTTTCAGGCCTCGACCCGGCGGACCGCGCCCGCGGCGTCATCGCGCCAAGCTCCGGCAATCACGGTCAGGCCGTCGCGATGGCCGCGCGACTCTTCGGCGTCAAGGCGACCGTCGTCATGCCGACCACGGTGACCGATGCCAAGCGCGCCGGCGCAGAACGACTCGGCGCGCGGATCGTGCTCGCCGGTACGACCACAAAGGACCGGATGGATCGGGCGGTGGAACTGGTCGAGCAGGAGGGCGCCGCGCTCGTTCCGCCGTTCGATGATGTGCGAATCATCGCCGGACAGGGCACGGTGGGTCTCGAGATCGTCGAAGACATGCCTTCCGTCACCACGGTGCTCGTGCCCGTGGGCGGAGGCGGGTTGAGTGCGGGCGTCGCTGCGGCCGTGAAGCAGATGCGCCCGGCGACCCGAGTCATCGGCGTCGAACCGGCGGGCGCGGCGAAGCTGACGCGGGCGAGGGAAGCAGGGGAACCGGTCACGCTTCCTTCCACGCACAGCATTGCCGACGGCTTGATGTCGATCCGCATCGGCACCGTCAATTTTGCTCACCACGAAGCGTTCATCGACGACGTTGTCACGGTTGACGACGCCGCGATCGTGCGCGCGATGCGCCACCTGCTCGACCGGTGCAAGCTCGTCGCGGAGCCGAGTGGCGCGATCACCGTGGCAGCACTGATGGAAGGCAAGGTGCCGGACAGCGGCGAAACGGTCGCGATCCTCAGTGGCGGCAACATCGAGTGGGCAGGACTCCGGTCGCTCCTCGATGCCTGACGCGAGGATCCTCGTCGCGGACGACGATCTCTCCGTCCTTGGCACCCTGTCGTGGGTGCTCAAGGAGCAGGGATACGACGTCGTGTCCACGCACGAGGGTTCGGCCGTCATTCCGCTGATGGAGGCGCGGGCGCCCGACCTGGTGCTGCTCGACATCCAGTTCGAGGACGGGAGCGGCACCGACGTGCTCGAGGCGATCCGGAACAACGACCGGTGGTCGGAGATCCCGGTCGTCATGATGTCGGCGATGTCGCTCGAAGAATCCGCCGTCAGGACGCTTGGCCTTGGGGCGGCGGATTACGTGCGGAAACCTCTCCGGGTGCGAGAGCTGCTGGCCCGCATCGAGGCGCAACTTCGGATGCGCGCCATCCTGCGGTCGGCGCATGATACCCTCCGCGAAGCGCGTGAGGCGCTCCACCGGGTCCAGGAGCAGGCGGACAAGCGCCGGCACCTGATGGACATCCTGCACGACGTCACCGACGACCTGTCCACGGGTGAGATCTACCACCTGCTCGCCAGGCGGGTGGCCCGCGCGTTAGGCCTGAACCAGTGCAGCGTGGTCCTGACGAGGCAGGGTGGCCTGCCGCGCGTCGCGGCATACGCCTACGAAACGGGCATCAGCCCGGATTTCGTGCTGTCGCTCGAGAAGTATCCGGAGCTCCAGACGGCGCTCGACACGGGTCGACCGGTGCTGGTCGAAAACGTCATGGTCAGCCCGCTGTATCGTCACGTGC
>CAMPKM010000363.1 GCA_946887155.1 uncultured Gemmatimonadota bacterium | reverse complement strand
GGACGTGGTCGTGCCGGCCGCGCCGGCGGCGCCGGTGGCGGAGGTGGCGCCGCGAATCAGAACAGCATCGTCATGGTCAGCCTGGCCGACGGGAAAATCACCCCGATGCCGTCGATGCGCTCGTATCGCCTGCCCGAAGCGAGCAGCAAATGGATGGTCTATACGAGCGCGCCGGATTCCGCCGGCGCCGATTCCAGTTCGCGGCCGGCAGCGGGTGCGCCGGGTCGCGGCGGTCGTGCGGGCGGACCGCCAGCGACAAGGCGTACCTACGGTAACCCGATCACGCTGCGTAACCTCGACACCGGCGCCGATGAAATCATCACGGACGTCGTCGCCTACCAGTTCGACGACAGTGCCAAGGTGCTCGCGTGGACCGTTGCTTCCCGATCCGACAGCACGAAGGACGGCGTCTACATCAGGGACCTGAACACCGGCGCCACGAAGGCTGTCCTGACGGGGCCGGGCAACTATCGCGCGTTCGCGTTCGATCGCACCCAGCAACAATTCGTCTTCACGACCGACCGGGAGGATTTCGGCAAGCCTGACGCTCGTCAGGCGATCTACCTCGGCAACGTGAAGAGCGGAACCGCCGAGGCGGTGGTGAAGTCCGAGATGCTGCCGGAGGGAATGCGATTCCCCAATACGTTCAACGTCTCATTGACGCGAAACGGCTCCGCGCTGCAGTTCTCGGTCGCGCCGCCGGCCGAGGACTCGGTGCCCGCTGATTCACTGGTCGGGAAGGCGCGATACGATCTCTGGCACTGGAAGGATCCGGTGCTGCAGCCGACGCAACTGCTGCAGGTGAACCAGGCGCGGAACCGTACCTACACCGCCGTCTATCACCTCGCCACGAAGAAGCTGTTGCAGCTCACGCATGATTCCTTCCCATCGGTTCAGTTGTCTGATGACGGGCGGATCGGCGTACAGTCGACCGGTGTTCCGTATGACATCCAGCGGATGTGGGGTGATGGCGGGAATGACGTGTACCACCTCGATCCGGTCACCGGGGCGCGGAAGCTGGTGGCGACCAAGATCTCCGGCAACGCCCAGCTCTCACCGGGCGGCAAGTACATCGTCTACTTCGACCAGGACGAGTGGCACACCTACAACGTGGCTTCGGGGAAGGTAACGAACATCACGGGAGCAGCGAGCAGCGTGCATTTCGAGCAGGAAACGAACAGCACGCCCGATGATCCGGGCTCGTGGGGGGTCGCCGGCTGGACGAAGGATGATCGCTCGATCCTGATCAATGACCGGTTCGACATCTGGGAAGTGGATCCCACCGGCGTGAAGCCGCCGATGGTCCTGACCGACTCGTTAGGGCGGCGCGAAAACATGACGCTGCGCCTCCTCGAGCTGGGTCGTGACGAGGACGAGCGGTTCGTCGACACGTCGAAGCCGGTCTGGCTGAGCGCCTTCGACGAGGACACCAAGGCGAGCGGCTTCTACAAGACCCGCCTCGACGCGCGCCGGGCGCCGGACAAGGTCGTCATGGCCGACGTCCGCTACGGCACGCCATCGAAGGCGAGGAACGCCGAGACGTACCTGGTCACGAAGGGCACGTTCGTCGATTTCCCGAATCTCTACGTGGGACCGGACCTGACGAACCTGACGAAGGTGTCGGACGCCAATCCGTGGCAGAAGGAGTACAACTGGGGGACGGTCGAACTGGTGACGTGGACCACCATGGACGGCGTCCCGCGGCAGGGACTCCTGTACAAGCCGGAAGACTTCGATCCGTCGAAGAAGTACCCGATGATCTCGTACTTCTACGAGGAGCTGTCCGACGGCCTTCACAGCTATGTGCCGCCTAACGGGCGGAACGTCATCAACCCGACGCATTACGTCTCGAACGGCTACATCATCTTCGAGCCGGACATTCACTACGAGATGGGCTACCCCGGCCCGAGCGCCGTGAAGTCGATCGTGCCCGGCGTGCAGAAGCTGCTCGAGCGCGGTTACATCGACCCGAAGAAGCTCGGCCTGCAAGGGCAGTCGTGGGGCGGATACCAGGCGCTCTACATCATCACCCAGACGCAGATGTTCTCGGCGGCGATGGCGGGCGCCCCGGTCGCCAACATGACCAGCGCCTACGGCGGCATCCGCTGGGGCAGCGGCGTCAACCGGTCGATGCAGTACGAGAGGGGACAGAGCCGCATCGGCGCGTCGCTGTGGGAGCAGCCGCAGCTCTACATCGAGAATTCGCCGCTGTTTTCGCTGCCGCGCGTCACCACGCCGCTGTTCATCATGTCGAACGACATGGATGACGCGGTACCGTGGTGGCAGGGCATCGAGCTCTTCGTCGGCATGCGCCGGCTGGGCAAGGAAGCGTACCTGATCAACTACAACAACGACGTCCACAACCCGGCCAGCCGAGCCAACCAGAAGGACATCGCGGAGAAGATGGAGCAGTTCTTCGACGCGAAACTGAAAGGGAAGGATGCGCCGGAGTGGATGGTCAAGGGCATTCCGGCCAAGGACAAGGGCAAGGATCAGGTGAAGAAGGTGATCCAGCCGTGATTGCTGACGACGGATGGCGGATGGCAGAACGTTGCCGCCGCCATCCGTCTCCTGCCCTCCGCCCATGAAACACGCCTGCACTCTCCTCATAGCGGCCGCGTTTGCCGCCGCTTGCGGTTCGCCGGGTTCCGCCACGACGGCGTACGTCGGCGCCAGCGTCATCGATGGAACCGGGCGTGTCATTCCGGACGCCGTGCTGCTCGAATCCGGCGGCCACATTCTGCGAGTGGGTCCGCGTGATTCGATTGCGGTACCTCGCGGCGCCACGACGGTGGAACTCGACGGGCGTTGGATCATTCCGGGACTCATCGACGGACACGCACATGCGGATGAGTCGACGGTCGCGCGATACCTCTCTTACGGAGTCACCAGCGTCCGTCATGTCGGCGGCTCGCTCGACCGCCTGACGAGTCTGCAGCGACGAATCGCCGCCGATTCGCAGCTGGGCCCGCGCCTTTATCTCTCCGGAGAAGCGCTCACGGGAGCGCCGCCCGTGTGGCCGGGACAGATCGAGCTGACGACCGCGGCCGCCGCGGCCGAGGCGGTGAATCGTCTGGCCGACGCGGGCGTGTCGCAGATCAAGCTCTACACGCACACGACGCGTGAAATCATGGAGGCGGTTGTCCAGCGAGCCCGTGAACGCAACGTGCCGGTGACAGCGCACCTCGGCTACGTGGACGCAATCACCGCCGCAAAACTGGGCGTGACGGCACTCGAGCACCTGTCGGGTATCGTCGAGGCGACCGTGGCCGATCCGGCTCCGTACTATGCGGCGCACGAGCAGTTTCCCGCCGGGTGGATGACGTTCCTGCGTGGATGGGCGAAGCTGGACTCGTCTTCGCTCGATCGCGCGGCCGCGACCCTGGCTGGGTCGCGGGTCACGCTGGTGCCGACGCTCGTGCAGTCGGAAACCTATGCCCGGGTGCTGGACACGACATACGCGAACGGACTCGACCTGTCCGCGGTCACCGCCGCCGAGCGCGAAGCGTGGAATCTCCCGGATCTCGTCAGGCGATATGCGATCACCCCTGCCGACGTTCCGGTGCTGGCCGAGTCACGCCGGAAGCAGGACCTCTTCCTGCGTCGCTTCCTCGCGAATGGTGGTCGCGTGGTCACCGGCAGCGATTCGCCGAACCAGTTGCTCGTCCCCGGCGCATCGTTGCACGAAGAGCTCGGCCTGCTGGTGCGGGCGGGACTGACACCGGCACAGGCCCTGGCGGCGGCGACATCGGCCGCGGCTCAGCTCCTCAACGCTGATACGTTAGGCGTCCTGCGGGAAGGCGCGGTGGCCGACTTCCTGGTGTTGTCGGCCGACCCACTTGCCGACATC
>CAMPKM010000362.1 GCA_946887155.1 uncultured Gemmatimonadota bacterium | reverse complement strand
TGGCATAGTGGAACTCGTTGTCGTCTCCGTAGCACTCGTACGCGGCGTCGATCCGGACGGCGCAGGTATGCGCCCCGCCCGTGCCAATTGCCGTGTAGTAGCCGATGCCCGCAAACTGCAGAGACGGAGCGGCTCCCTCGCCAGGTTTCCCCCAGCACTGCATGACACCGTCCGCGCGTAGTGCACAGGTCTGAACGTGCCCGACACTCACCTGCGCGAAGATGCCTGGCGACGGAACGTACAGTCCGGCCGGTTGCTGCTGTTCCGTGAGCGGAGCGACGACGCGCGCCGGGTCGCTGCACGCCGTCATGACGGCGGCCGTTCCCAGCGCGTGCATCATGAAGCACGCGCCGCGACGCAGGGACCTGTGCAATAGCCTGCTCCGCGTCATCGCGCCCACCCCGTGAGCAGTTCGCTGGTGGCTGGGCTGTTCGTGATGTTCGCGACACCGATGCCGTCGGCGTTCATCACGTAGACGTCTTGTGTGAAATTCGATGACATCAGGCTGAACGCGAGACGCTTCCCATCGGGCGACCACTTGGGCAGTTCGTGCCGGTCGGTGCTGGACGAAATGATCCGGGTGACGGCGGTTCCATTCGCGCGCATCACGTAGATCCCCGAGAGGACGAGACTCCTCGCGGCGAACGCGATCTGCTTCCCGTTGGGTGAGTACGAAGGGTCGATCTCGGCAACATTCGGCGTGTTCGTCAGGTTGACCGACTGCTTCGAGGCCGTGTTGTACTCATAGATGTCGCCATCGCTGACGTATGCCAGGCGGTCTCCGCTCGGCGACGCCGCGGGACCCCATCCGGAGACGATCAACGTCTCGCCAGAGCCATCGATGTTGATACGATAGATGTCCAGGGTGGGGCCTCCAATCCTGACGAAGGCAATTCCTTTCCCGAACTTCGTCGGACGGGTGTCGCCGCTGCCGGCGGGTGGGCGTGTGATGCGCGTAACCGCGCTCCCGTCCGGGTTCATGATATAGATGCTTGTCTGCGATTCTCCCTTGGCGGCGTTGAAGAGGACACGCTTCCCGTCCGGAGCCCACGATGGGTCGAACGATTGATCGGCTGGAAGGGTGAGCGGCGTCGCCCCGGATCCATTTTCGTTCATGATCCAGACCGCGCTGTAGTCGTAGTACAGCATCCGGCTACCGGTCGTGCCCTGCTTGGCATACAATGCGTCCTTGGGCATGACGATCGGCTGCGTTGGCATCGATTCGCTGCACCCGACAGTCGCAGCGAGGATGAATGCCACCGTTGATGTGGAGATGGGGGGTTTCATGGGGACCTCTTGGGGGAGATGAGAAACGGCAAGCGTTGCCCGCGATCATCCAACGGAATGCAGTCCCGAAAGACGACACCCAATCCAGGACATGCAGACAGATCTCGACACGCTGTTGCGCCGGGCCCGCGAAAGTGACGGGGTGGCGGCCGAGGAACTGTTCGCCCTGTTGTACGAGGAACTGCACCGGCTGGCGGAGCACACCCTCCACCGCAACGGCGGGGCCCTCACCCTGGGAACCACCACCCTCCTGCACGAGACGTATCTCAAGGTGGCCGGTCGCGACGGTCTCGCGTTCGACGACCGGACGCGCTTCTTCGCCTATGCGGCTCGCGCCATGCGTACGCTCGTGGTCGACTACGCCCGACAGCGGCGCGCGATCAAGCGCGGCGTACAATTCGAGGTGACCCTGGACGACGAGATCGCCGGGTCGCCGGCAGCGGTCGACGCCAATGACACCCTGGTCCGTATCGGCGAGGGACTCACTGAACTGAGTGCCGTCGACGCCTCACTCGCCGAGCTGGTCGACCTGCATTTCTTCGGCGGCTTCACGCTGGCGGAGATCGCCTCGTTTCGCGGCGTTTCCGAGCGCACGGTTCAGCGCGACTGGCGCAAGGCTCGCATGCTGTTGCGTCAGGCCATTCCGGATGATTCGTGAGTCGTGACGTTGTGAGCCACGATCTCATCATCTCACGACATCACGACTCACTTCCTCGCTGACGCTGTGAGCGCAGCATACAACGACTCGGCGCGTTGCGTTCTGGAATGGGTACGTCCGTAGCCTCGAGCCAGCGGCTCGAGGGACGATGCGAGTGCACGCACGGCGGCGGCGGTGTCTTGCAAGGCGATTTTGGCCTGCGCCGTGAAAAAATGCGCCTGGCCGGCGAGTCCGCTGTGGGTGTCGGCCAGTGAGTCCAGTGCGAGCGCCGCATGCGCCCGGGCCGCGAGTGAATCGGCGGCCCGGGCATCTCCCCGCGACAGGCGCCACTCGCCTAACGTGACGAGGGGGAGGGTAAACAGCGACAGCGGCGACTGATCGACCCCGGCCACCTCCCGCAGCGTTCGGTCAAGAAGTGACATCGCCACCTGGTGCTCTCCACGCGCCGCTCGCGTTCGTGCCTGCAACCAGCTGACGGTCGCCCGTCGCCCGCGTGGTGAAGCGCGCATCGTGTCCATGATACTCGCTGCTTCAGCAATACGTCCCTGTTGCAGCCGCAGCTCGGCGATGGAGAGTGGCAGCTGTCGCATGATGTATTCATCGCGAGAGGTGTCACGTGCGGCCAACTCCAGCCAGCTGGCCGCCGAATCAGTGGACTCGAGCTTCAGCTTGCCGGTGCCATAAAGCCACGCCAGGTGTGTCGAGACGCCACCGGGGCCAAAGCGCGCCTCCTGGCGCTGTACATGAATGTGAAGCAGCGAGTCGGCCGCGGCGAAGTCTCCGATTTCGAGCAGCGAGACCGCCGTGGTCCCGAGCACTTGCTCCATCTGGTCGTTTCCACTGAAGCCTGACGAGTCGAGCCCATGCAGCACGTTGACAAAGTGCGGAATCGCTGATCGCACGCGTCCCGTGAGGCGCAGCACGCTGCCGTACTGATAGAGTATCGAGAGGTGGGCCGTTCCCCACGGCACACCGGCCAGGAACGTTGACGCACGCTGCATGCGGGCGAGCCCCTCATCCACCCTCCCTTCGCCGATCAGGAGTGACCCTTCGAATCCCAGGCACATTGCCGTGCCCGCCAAGTCGTGGTCGAGCGCGCCCGCGGCAAGTGATGCCGAGACCATGTCCATCTCGGCACGCGCCGAATCCACGATGTCGTCAAAGGCAAAGCTCTGCACGCGCCGGCATTGCGCGACCGTGGCCAGCCCCGGCAGGTTGGCGTCGCCGGCAATGTCTCGTGCGCGCGCCAGCATCGCCCGTTGGTCAGCTCGATCACCGGCCTCGTAGAGGCGATCGGAGAGATCCACGAGGACCTCGGCCACGAGCCACGGCTGCGCGCCATAGAGGCCGGTCAATACCCGCTCCGCCTCGTGAATGCGTTCCGCCGCCGTGAGCTCGCGTCCCAACGGCCCGCGCGTGTCAGCGGCCAGGACGCCCTGAAGGTTCATCATCGCTGCCGCCTTCCGGGCGCTGCGCACTGCTTGATCCCGTTCCCGCGCCGCTTCCAGTGCCTTCGCGACCGAAAACGTGGTGGCACCGATCAGGCTGACCACCGCCAGCGCGCCCAGGGCCACGGCGGTTCGATTACGACGCACGAACTTTCGTACGCGGTAGCCGAGCGAGGGACGCCGTGCACTGACCGGTTCATGTCGCAGGACGCGCGACAGGTCGTCGGCGAATGCCGAGGCGCTCGCGTAACGTTCGTTAGGCGCCTTGCGAAGCGCCTTGCCGACGACGACGTCCAGCTCTCCGAGCCCAAGTGGCGCCGGTTCCGTCTCGAGCACGCTCCGCAACGCTTCGGGCGCCGAGAGCGTGTCCGCCCCGGTCGGATGCCGTCCAGCAAGGAGGAGGTAGAGCAGCACCCCCGCCGCATACACGTCGGTGGTCGTCGCGACCGGCTCGCCCGTGAGCTGCTCCGGTGCCGCAAAGGCCGGCGTCATCGCG
>CAMPKM010000361.1 GCA_946887155.1 uncultured Gemmatimonadota bacterium | reverse complement strand
AGGCATGCGATTGCACTGCGGTCTCGCCAACGCCGCGGGCCGGCAGGCATGGGAATCGTTAGGGTTCTGGGCAGCGGAACTGCTCTACGTCCGGTCGATTCCGGCCGACTGACGTGCCCGCGATCACGATCACCCGGCAGTTCGGTTCCGGCGGCGGCGAAGTGGCGCGCCGCGTGGCAGAGACCCTGGGCTGGCGCCTGGTCGACAGCGCGTTCGTCGACGGCATCGCCCGTGGCCTTCGCTCGACACCGGCCATGGTCGAGGCGATCGACGAGCGATCTCCCTCCCTGGCCGAGCGGCTGGCCGACGCCCTCGCGCTCGGCGGCGGCGAAGTCCAGTCGGCGTCGCTGGGCACACCGATGCCACCCACGGAGCAGCGCGTGGCTGAAGTCACGAAGGACGTGATCGACAAGGCCGTCGCGCGCGGCCCCGCCGTGGTGGTGGGCCGCGGGGCGCAGGCATACCTGTCGCAGCGCGATGACGTGATCCACGTCCACTGTTACGCGCCGCACGAGGCGCTGGTCGCGCGCGTGATGCGACAGGACGGGCTCGACGAAGCGGACGCGGAGAAACTCGTCAAGGAGAAGAACCACCAGCGCGAGCAGTACGTGAAGCGCAATTACGGCCGCGAATGGCAGGCGCCGGCGCAGTACCACATCATGCTCAACACCGAGTGGCTCGGGCTGGATCGATGCGTCGACATGGTGCTGGACCTGGCGCGCGAAAAGCTCCTGGTGCGCCAGGGGCCCGATCAGAGTTCGGCCACTTCCGGATAGCGGCGGAACAACCACCAGCCGAAGCCGAGCATGCCTAACGCCGCCCCGCCGATCGCGTACTGCACGCCGATCAGGCCCGCCACGGCGCCCGCCGAAAACGCGCCGATCACCTGCGGCAGGCCGACCACGATCATGGAATAGATCGACATCAGCCGGCCGCGGTACTCGTCAGGCACCATCGTCTGCAGCAAGCCGTTGGCCATGGCGTTGTTGACGATCATCAGGAAGCCGGTACAGAACAGGATCGCGTAGGCCAGCGCCGGCACGCGCACGAAGGACAGGAGCAGCAGCAGGGTCGCATACGTGGTGGCGGTGCGCATCACCAGCCAGCCGCGCCGGATGTGGAGTCCCATCGCAGCCAGGGCCAGCGCGCCGGTGAGGCCGCCGATCCCGAGCACGGAGAGCATCACGCCGTAGCCCCCGGCGCCGAGGCCAAGCCGGTCGCGGGCCAGCACCGGCATCAGCGCGATGTACGGGATGCCCAGCACCGAAAACGCGGTGACGAACTCGAGGATCGCGCGCACCGGCCGCACATCTTTCGCGTAGGTAAGCCCTTCGCGGATCTCGTGCAGCGGTGCTCGAGGCATGCGTTTCTGTTCGTACGGCGGCAACCGGACACGCGACAGGCCGATCAGCACCGTCAGGTAGCTCAGCGAGTTTGCCGCGAAGCACCAGGCCATGCCGGCGTTGGCGATGATGAACGCGCCGATCGCCGGACCAACGATGCGCGCCAGGTTGAAGCCGCTGGAGTTGAGCGCGATCGCGTCGCGAAGGTCATCCCGGCCAACGAGGTCGATCATCATTGACTGACGAGCCGGGATCTCCACGGCCGCCACCGATCCGCCGAAGGCGGCCAGCGCGATGAGCGCGCCGACCGTGACATGGTTCGACAACGTCAGGTACCAGAGCAGCGCCGCCTCGAGCAGCAGCAGGAACTGCGCGTACGTCACCAGCCGCATCTTGTCGGTCCGGTCGACGAGCACGCCGGCCGGTAGTGATAACGCCAGGATCGGCAGCGAGCCCGATGCGACGACAATGCCGACCACGAACGCGCTATCCGACAACTCGAGCGCAAGCCAGCCGAGCGCCATCTGTTGCATCCACGATCCAACCAGGGACAGCGTCTGCCCGATCCAGAACGCGCGGAAGTTCCGGTGGGTCAGTAGAACGCGAAACGGATTGGACGGGGTGATGACGACCATAGGCGGCGAAGAAACCTAAGCGCTCCCGTCAAATCCGCGCTCCCGGCTCCAACTCATGTCCACACCAAACGATTCCCGGAAAGACCTGCACCCCGGTCGAGCCAGCAGTGTAGGTTGAACCATGCGCTCTCACACGTACTCCCGCTTCGTACCGGGCGACGGAGACGCAGTGGATCTCGAGCGGCTGCTCGAGCAACTGGCGGATTTCCTGCTGCAGTCCGGGTTCGCGGGTGGGCCGATGAACCACCCGTGGTGGGGCGAAGTCGGCGACGAAGCCGATCGATCCCTCGAGGGGCTCAAGCGCGCCATTCTCGAAGCACTCATCGACAGCGGGCAGTTCACGCCCGAGATGCTGGCCGCCATCCGCGGGGACGGCGATGAGGAATCCGAAGCACAGCTTTCCGCGTTGCTCGATCGCCTCGTCCAGCGGCTGGTCGAGCAAGGCTACCTCTCCCTGCAGGCACCGCCGCAGGTCGCTGATTCCTACCAGCCGCTCGAGGGTCGGGGCAGCATTGCCCAGGCCGCTTCGCGTGATGTGCAGTTCCGGCTGAACGAGAAGGGGATCGACTTCCTTGGCTACAAGTCACTCCGCCAAATCCTCGGGTCGTTAGGCCGGAGCAGCGTCGGCAGCCACGACACCCCGCACCTGGCCACCGGAGTGGAGGCCGACGCGTTCAGCAAACCGTACGAATTCGGCGACACGCTCAACCTCGACGTCAACGCCACGCTCGGCCGCGCCCTCGCACGAACCGGCTCCATCGACTTCCCACTCGACCTGGACTATCCCGACCTGATGGTTCATCAGGCCGAGTTCCGTTCATCCTGCGCGACGGTCCTGCTCCTCGACACGTCGCACTCGATGATCCTCTATGGCGAGGATCGCTTTACGCCGGCCAAGAAAGTCGCCCTCGCCCTCACGCACCTCATCCGGACGCAGTACCCCGGCGACTCCATCCGCGTCGTGCTCTTTCACGATTCGGCCGAAGAGATCCCGCTGGCAACGCTCGCCCACGCGCAGGTCGGCCCCTACCACACGAATACGGCCGAAGGCCTTCGACTCGCGCGGCGCATCCTGCTCGGCCAGCGCAAGGACATGCGGCAGATCGTGATGATCACCGACGGCAAGCCGAGTGCGCTCACCATGCCTGACGGCACGATCTACAAGAACGCGATGGGTCTCGATGCGGAGGTGATCAGCGCGACGTTGCGCGAAGTCGCCGAATGCCGTCGCTCGGGCATCGTGATCAACACGTTCATGCTCGCGCGGGACCGGGCGCTGGTCCAGTTCGTGAAGCGCGTCGCCGCCCTCTGCCGGGGGAAGGCCTACTTCACGAACACGGTCACGCTGGGGCAATTCATACTGATGGATTTCTTGCGACGAAAGACAATCCAGAAGAGCTGATTCTCGTTGATGAGTTGATTGAGTTGATGAGGAAACGTCCCTCGATCGTTCCTCAACTCATGAACGCACGCCCCTTGCGCAGTTCTCAGTCCTCGTCTACACTAGCCTTCACAACTGATTCTCGTGGTCATTTGCGGCGTATTGCGGCCACGCTAAACAAACGCTAAAAAGCCACGTGTCCCGGGGCTTTTCGCCATCCGGGATTTTTTGTGTCCGTGGATGCGAAAGGCCGACGGATGTGTGGGGGAGAAGAGCATGGCTCCACCTGTCATCCGCCTCGGCCTCATCGGCTGTGGCACGGTCGGCTCGGCGTTCGCCGAGCAACTGCTCGCGCGCGAACCCATCCTGTCCCGGCGGCTCGGTGCGCGACTGCACCTGGCTCGCGTCGCGGTGCGCGACACGAAGCGAAAGCGACCCGTTCCACGCACGTCGCTCACCGACGACGCCGCGGACATCGCCGGCGATCCCGACATCGACGTCGTCATCGAGGCGACCGAGCGCGGATCGCAGC